>CAZXBZ010000264.1:0-5596 GCA_964639135.1 uncultured Solibacteraceae bacterium
CTCAAGGCAAAAATCCTCATGACGGTTTTCTTCGGTAAGTGCGAGCTGAAAACTCACGGCGCAACCGAGAAGGCGGTGGAAGCCTTCCGTTATCTTGCTCCAGCCGCCGCGGACGAGGGCCTGATTCTGGGTTTTGAAAGCCTCCTCACCGCGACACAGAACCTTTACGTACTCGAAAAGGTGAACTCCCCGGTTCTAAAGGTCTACTACGATGTGGGGAACGCCGTGAATCTGATCCGGACCGACCCCGCGTCGGAACTTGAAATTCTTAGAGCGGACCATATCTGCCAGGTTCACTTTAAGGATAAGGGCTATCTGGGTGAAGGCAAAGTGGATATGCCGAGTGTGTACCAGGCTCTCGAAGCCATCGGCTATACCGGGTACGGCGTGCTCGAAACCACATCGCCCTCGAAGAACATCGACACCGATCTGAAACGAAACCTCGAATACCTGGCCACACTCTAGCCGTGAGGCTCGGGGCGACTGCAAGGAGAACGCAACGATATGAACGGTGACACGAAATGGAGCCGCCGGGCGTTGCTCGCGCTGGCGGCAAGCACGGCCGTAGCCGCGGATCGAAAACTTCGCATCGGAATCGTGGGCGGGCGTTTTGGGACGAGCTTCCAGTTCCACGAGCACCCGAACTGCGTGGTGGAAGCGGTGAGCGATCTCCGCGAAGACCGCCGCTCGGCTCTGGCGAAGACCTATGGTTGCGGCAGGGAATACCCATCGCTCGATGAGATGCTGCGCGACAGAAGCGTGGAAGCGGTTGGGCTCTTTACGCCCGCGCCGGACCATGTGGAGCATGCCCTCGCCTGCCTCCAGGCTGGCAAGCACGTGCTGTCCGCGGTGCCCGCGGCAATGTCCCTCGAAGAGTGCGCCCGGCTGATCGAGGCCGTGAAGCGCAGCGGGCTCACCTACATGATGGCCGAGACCAGCTATTACCAGCAGATGGCGATATCGGCCCGCAAGTTCTACCAGCAGGGCGCGTTCGGCCGCCTTTTCGAATGCGAGAGCGAATACCACCATGCGGGGCTCGACGATCTCTTTGTCGAAAACGGCCAGCGAACCTGGCGCTACGGGTTCCCTCCGATGCACTATCCCACGCATTGCACGGCCCACCTGCTCGGCGTCACCGGCGAGCGCATCACGCGGGTAAGCTGCCTCGGCTGGGGCGATGGAGACCCGGCGCTCAAGGATAACGTCTATCGGAATCCGTTCTGGAACGAGACGGCCTTCTTTGAAACCAACCGGGGCACGGCATTCCGGGTGGCCGTGTGGTGGAAGGGCGCGCACAGGGGGACGGAGCGAGCGAAGTATTACGGCGATAAGATGAGCTTCTTTTATCCGGATCCAAACGGTCTCGGCGCGAAGATCGTCCGCTGGAGCGATGGCAAGGAAAAGGATGGCGGCGGGTTCTCGCGCCAGGGCTCAAGCATCGAGGATTACGAGGACCCCAAGTGGTGGAACACCGCGATGCTCCCCGAGGCGTTGCGCCACCCCAGCGGGCACGAAGGGTCCCACACATTCATCACCCATGAATTTGTAAGCGCGGTGCTGGAAGGCCGCGCGCCCACCGTGAACGTGCATGAAGCGGTTGCTTATACCGCGCCCGGTATTGTGGCGCACCAATCCGCGCTGCGGGGCGGTGTGCAAATAAAAGTGCCCTCGTTCGATTAGCCGGATCTCCGGAATGCCGGGCCGGCCACAAGACCGGGCGAAATACATACGGGGCGGGCTCCCATGAAGGAAGCCCGCCCCGTAGTGGTTTTAACGCTTGACGCGCCGTTAGAAGGAAAGCCGCAAACCGAAGCGGAACTTCCGTTCGTCGCTCGCGCCCGTGATGGCCATGAAGTTGTTGGCAGTGATAACTCCTCCGTCTGGAGTCAGCCTCATGTTGCTGACATTGGACGCTGGGTTACCAAAACGCGGCGTATTGGTGAAGTTGAAGGCTTCCGCCTTGAACTGAAGCATGAAGCGCTCCGTCAATCGGAAGTCCTTGAACAGCGCCAAATCGGCCTTTTGGAAGCCCGGTCCGCGAAGCGCGTTGCGGCCCATGCTGCCCCACCGATACAGATCCGTGGGACGCAGGAAGTTGGGGTCGCGGAAGGATTCCACGGCATAGTATTGCGTTCCAGGACCCACATCGCCGATCTTCTTGATCGGGCCGATCTGGTCGGCGGTTTGCGTGGAGCCCGGCGCATTCAACGAATTTCCGCTCGCGGTCACCGTGATCGGGGTGCCGGTGTAGGCCGAATAGACGCCGTTGAGCCGCCAGCCGCCCGCAATTACATCCGCCACGCCATGAAGTTCGAAGGGGCGGCCCTTGCCGAACGGGATGTCGTAAACCCAACTCATCACGAACATCTGCGTACGGTCATAACCCGCCACCGCGCGATTGCGGCCCAAGGCCGATTCGAGGTTGGTAAGCGGCAACCCGGCCCAGCCGTCATCGTCACTCATATTGATCGCCTTCGAATAGGTGTAGGCGCCCTTCATGAAGAGTCCCTTCGAAAACTCCTTGTTCAACGCAAGCTGTAGAGAATGGTAGTTGGAATTGCCCCAGCCATCCCACATCAGCGCCTCAATGCGGCGATTCTGCGAGGCCACCAGCGGCCGCCCAAGCGTGCCAGTGCCCACGGGAGCCGCATTGATGTCGCGATCGAGGAATTGCCGCACCGTCTGGTTTCCGACGTAGCCCGCCGACACCAGGAAGTTCGCTGGCAGCCGACGTTCCAGGGTCAGGTTCCAACTCTGGATGTAGCCACGATGGATCTCGCCTCCCCAGGGGCTGCGGGGACCCATGTTGACGGTTGAAGGAAGTTCAACCGTGCCGGAAGAGATATCGGGAGTGGGGACGTCCGGAATACCGTCCGCAAGAAAGCCATAGTAGCTATACGTGGAAGGCGCCACCCAGCTCGCCGCGATCGTCGAGGGATAGAGGCCACGCAGAGGCCTCGACAGCACCATTGGGTTATAGGTGATGCCGTAGCCCGAACGAAGCACGGTGTTCTCATTCAAGCGCCACGCGAAGCCGAAGCGCGGGGCGAAGAGCTTCTTCGATGTGGAGAGGCCATTGCTGCGAGGCACGTTACCCGCGCCGCCGATGGTAACCAGATTCGTGGCCGGATCCCAGCGCTCGAGACCGCGGTCATCCGCGCGGGTCATCAGCGGGTAGTATTCGTAACGCAAGCCCAGATTGAGCGTGAGGTTACGCGTGGCCTGCCAGCGGTCCCGGAAATAAAGGCCGTTCTGCCATTCCCTCGTCGTCATTTGGAAGAACTGCACGGACTTGTTGGCGCTGCCCAGAATGTCGAGCAATCCAGCCGCATAGGTGTGGATGGACTGCGCCGTCTGGCCAAACAGCACGGTTGCGTTACCAGTGGGGCTAAGGCTTCCGCGCGGATTGGCGACTTCGGGCTGCCAGTGGTTCATCGCGTGATGCACCACGTCCACACCGAAGCGGAATTCATGCGCTCCGTAAATCTTGGAAAAATTCGTCGTGAAGGTTTGGCTGCGGTCCGCATAGAAATTAGGGTTCGAACCACTGCAGTTCCCCCATGATGTGAATCCATTCGCGATGCACGGCTGGCCGGAGTAGCGAATGTCGTCCGCGAAGGCATTGCCGCCATTCGTCCCTGGGATACCCCAAACTTCCGAGCCCCAGTTTTTGCCATAATCCGGTCCGGTGGCGACGTTGCTGAACCGCGTATATCCATAAACACCGTCGATGAAAAACGTCGGAGACGCCGCGTAGTTAAAGCCAACGGTAGGGATCTTTACGCTGATGTCCGCCTTGCCGAGTTGTCCCAGCGCCGGCCCGGTGAGTTCGCCGAGCGCGCCAGCGCCGCGTACCGGAGCTTCCATGTCCGAATACTTACCCCACACCATCAGCTTTTCAGTGACGTTGTAATTGGATTTGATGTCGTACTGGTCGCGCGTCAGTTGGAGGGTTGCGGAACTAAAATAGTTGCCCGTAAGGCCAAATGAATCCTGCGCGGGCTGGTTTGGCATGGGCGCGAGCGCCTGAATTTTGCTCCAGGTTGGAGAGAAGCGCGATTGGGGAATCTTGTTCCCAGCGAATTGAGTCCGGCCAGCGCCCACCTCATCACCGCTCAACGGATCGTAGATAGTGCCAAGACCCATGTAGTTCGAAAAATCTCCGGCTCGTATGTCCGCGGGAGGCGTAGTCGAATTGGCGAATTGCCCGGTGCGCTCCGATGTGCGCTCATAGCTGAAGAAATAGAACAGCTTGTTTTTGATGATTGGCCCGCCGATAGTGCCGCCAGGAATGTTAACGATGGATTTGGGCAGTGCCGGCTTCGCTTCGGCTTGCCGGTAGAAATAGGGCCGCGCGTACAAGTGCTGGTTGTCGTGATACCAGTAGGCGGACCCATGAAGCTGGTTGGTGCCGGATTTGGTGGCCACGGTAACCGCCGCGCCGCCGGCCATGCCCTGCTCGGCGTCGAACGAGGAGGTCGAAATATTTACCGTCTCGATCGATTCCACGGGCGGGTTATAGAGCGTGTGGTGCGGCAGCCAGATATAAACGTTGATCGCGCCATCCACGCGGGTGTTGTTGTTGTTACGATTTGTGCCATTGATATTCGTGGTGAGCGAGCGCTGCGGGGAAGCTCCCACGGAGTTCTGCAAAGCGGCGGGCGTAGCGCCCGGCACGAGGTTGATCATGCTCTGGTAATTCCGGTAACCGGCCAGCGGCAATTCAACCACGGTCTGCGAACTGATCTCGCTGGTGGTATCGGAACGGTCGGTCTGCAACACGGCGGCGGAAGCGGAAACCGTCACCTGATCGGTAACCTGCCCCACCTCGAGCTGCACGTTCGCGCGGGTGACGTTGTTAATCGTCACTACAATGCCGCTGCGGGTGAGCGTACGAAAGCCGGATTGCGTCACTGTCATGTCGTACGTGCCCGCCGGCACGCTGACGGCGTTGTAACGGCCCTGCTCATCGGCGGTGAACTCACGCGTAATATTCGTGGCCGTGTTCGTTAAGGTGATATTCGCTCCCGGCACGACGGCGCCGGACGAATCCTCCACCGTTCCTACAATGGAGCCATATAGCACCTGTGAGTATGCTGGCCGCGCCGTGAACAGCACGGTAAGCAAAAAAGCAAGGCTGGCCAAAGCCAGGCCAGGACTTCCAAATCTTTTCATAAAAAACCCCTTGATCTGGCGAGGGTGCCAGAACTCCGTGTGATCCCTGAAATTCACCCGGAGTTTTGCATGATATCACAGCAAACCCACACGCATATCACCCGTTTTTCGGAGCAATTTCCGTCTGGTGATACATTCCCCAGCGGCGCGCCGCGCAAGACTTCAGGGCGCGGTTGCTATGCTGGACCTCATGACTCCGCAATTGTCCGGCAAAGGTGTCCTCCTGCCGCCAGAGCACCATAGCACTTCGGACGAGGCGACCGGCGCACGGGTTCATCAGATCACCAGCCACGCTTCGACGAACCACCTGAGCTACTTCCTGCAAAGCTCGTTTACACCGGATTCAAGCCACGTGATTTTTGTCTCGGACCGTTCCGGCGCGACACAGATCCACGAAGCGGCTTTCCCCGGCGGCCCAATC
>CAZXBZ010000265.1:0-5571 GCA_964639135.1 uncultured Solibacteraceae bacterium
TAGGAGGTGTATCCGCCATGGAAGTGGAAATGAAGATCCGCGGCCTGATGATGGACCCTGTGACCCAGATGCCCATTGTCATTCTGAAAGACGTCGGCGGCAACACGATCCTGCCGATCTGGGTGGGTATTTATGAGGCGAACGCCATCGCTCTTGAAATTGAAAAAGTTACCACTCCGCGGCCGCTCACTCACGACCTGATAAAGACACTGCTCCTCGGAATGGAAGCGAGCCTGCAAAAAGTGGTGGTGAGCGAATTACGGGACGACACCTTCTATGCCGTTATCTGGCTCGAACGGGAAGGGAAGCTGATGACGATCGATTCCCGGCCGAGCGATGCCCTGGCCCTCGCGCTGCGCCTCGATTGCCCGATCTACGTGGATGACCAGGTGCTGCGCTCGTCGAAGGCCAGCGCGTCGGCCTCGGAGAAAGCGACGAGCGACGAGCTCAAACGCTGGCTCGAGAATCTCGGCGATGAAGACCTGGGCCGCTACAAGATGTAGCGGCTCCGCTCCCTGAACGGCTTGAACGCAATGGATGTTCAACTCACTCCGGCAATTCTCGCGACGCTTCAGCGCCTCGCGGATCTGGGCTTCGACCTTGTGCCGGATCCTGAGTTGCGGACGTATTACATCATTCGCAGGGGAGAGTACGTCGCGATGGTGGAACGCCGTCCGGACGGATCCTTCGGAGGTTCGGGCAGCCCCGGAAAGGTGGGCGTGCGAGGGTTCGCGCCCTTGGTGCGCCTGGGGGAGGAAGCGGTGTTCCGGTCAAAGGGACACGATGAACCGGCCAGCCCGGAAGAAGCTCTCGCCGTGCGCTTCTTTGCCGCCGAACTGAAGCAGGCGCTCTCCGGCTAATCCGCCACCCGGCGCTGGCGAGTCCCGTGCCGGATGGGGAACCCTGGAAACAAAAAGCGGGCACGCGTGAAACGTGCCCGCTTTTGCGTGGTTCTCATGAGGCCGTCCGGACGGCCCGCGCCCGCGTTACTGGACGACGCGGTACGAGGCAACTTCACCGTCAATCAGGAAATCCATCATAAACGGTTCGAGCGTCAGCTTTTGCGGCACGCCCCAGAATTCCACCACGGTACCGGGAGCGAGATCCTGTTTCATCGGCTGCCCAAGAGTCACCGTGACTTCGGGCGTCGTATCGTCCGAGAGCGCCAGGACGAAGCTCTTTCTGGTGCTGGAGATTACCGTACCCTTGAGCGGCTGCTGTTCCTTCGAGGGCACCAGCGCGTCCTTCATGCCGCCTTCGAAGTATTCCATGCCGTTCGGGGCGGTGAGCGCGCTCTTCAAGCGAACCCAGAAGAAGCGCTGCGGATTCTCTTCCTGCATTTTTTTATCGGCGGCAAGATCTTTTTCGCCCTCGCTCAGGATCTTGAAGCCGGCGGGTGGAAGCGCATTGTTACGGGCGACGGCGCGCAACTCCTGCAGCCCCTGAGGGTCGTCGCCGTGGTAGCTGTTATAGGCTTTCACCAGAAACGCGTCCAAGGTGGTCCGGGTAGCCTCGGGCAGTGCGCCGGAGCCGGTGTAAGAAGCCGCGCGCGCGTAGTGGAAGAGGGCGTCGCTCTGCTTTTCGGGATCTTTCTGTGTCAGGATCACGTTGCCGAGCAGCGAGCTGACCTGCGCGTCGTCGGACTTGATCTTCAGACTTTCGACAAATTCGGTCTCCGCCTTCGGCAGATCCTTGCGGTTGAGCGCAACCACGCCGAGACACTTGTGACCGAGCGCGGTCATTTCTTTCTGGATCGACGGCCACTGGGCGTCTGGAACCGTGGCGGGCTTCGTAATGTTCGCGAGTGTATTGCCGGATCTCTCCGCGCGCGAGAGGTCTCCTTCGCCCGTCAGGTTATTCCCGATCGTCAGTGTGCAAACCCAGTAATTCGCGGTAAGATCGTCCGGCGTCGCGGCGAGAACGCTTTCCGCCGCGCTCATCATGCCCTTCGGATCGTTCATCAGACGGTACGCATTCAGCTCATATTGCGGCCAGGTAGCCTTGAAATCGGAAGTAGGGTACTTCTCCTTCCATTGCTTCACCAGCTCCAATGCCTTGGCGCCGTCGTTCCCCTGGATCGCCTGGCCGATGGCTACGCTCAAGTCGTATTCAGCACGATCTTTCCACTGCGGCTGTGCCTGTGCAAATATCCCCGTCGCGGCGATTGTTGCGATGGCAACACCGAGAATTGCTTTTCCAATAAGAGCTCGCACTCTGTGCCTCCTCAAAACCCGTCCTTCGCGAATCACCCTCCGAGGCAATTCTCGCGTTAGTCAATCCAAATCACATATTCTGGCGCGGCTTGCGGCAGCCCATCGAACTGGCCGGTCCGTCGCCCGCGGTTGCCGCGCGCCGTCCTGGCCGCCGCCCTCCGCAAGTCTGGGAGTATAACGGCTTAACGGAGCATCCGCAACTCGCACTATCCAGGCATCCGCAGCGCTCAGTGTATCAAAGCGCTCCATCCGAATCCTGTCTAGTGTACTAGACGCCAAGCCTCCCACGCGGGTGCCCGGCGTTGCTCCGATTCCGTGTCGCGGCCCGCGCCAGGCGGAAGCGGCGTCGTGAATCGGGTGCGCTCTCGGATTGTACCCAAGCTCACGCGGCATAAATTCGCGCGAGCGCTTCTTTCGTGAAGCGAACCCTAATATCCTACCCCGACTCTAGCGTCTTTTTCAGCCCGAGGCTCTTCAATCCATCAGCCTTACATTTGGACTGTTTGTGGTATGATCCGCGTTTCGCCATGCGTTACATTGACCTCGGTGTCATCGCGATCTACCTCGTCGGTATTACCTGGTTTGGCGCTCGCTTCCGCTCTTCGCAGAAGAGCTTGAAGGACTATTTCCTGGGCGGAAAAAATGCGCCCTGGTGGGCCATCTCGCTCTCCATCGTCTCCGCCGAGACAAGCACCCTCACGATCATCGGGACGCCCGCCTTGGCTTTCGGCGGCAACCTCACGTTCCTGCAACTCGTGTTTGGCTATCTGCTCGCGCGTCTCATCATCATCTCCCTCTTTTTGCCGCAATATTATCGCGGTGAGTTGTACACGGCCTATGAACTGATGCGGAATCGCTTCGGAGAGCGTGTCCGCAAGGTGACCGCCTCGATTTTTCTGGTGACGCGCGCACTGGCGGAAGGTGTCAGGGTCTACGCCATTTCCATTGTCGTGGCGATTATCCTGGGCGCCGGGGAAACGCCTTCGATTATCATTATTCTTCTGTTGACGCTCTTCTACACTTTTGAGGGCGGGATGACGGCGGTGATCTGGACCGATGTGGTCCAGATGTTCCTGTACGTGGCCGGCGCCATCCTGAGCTTCTGGGTCATCCTTCATCACATCGATGGCGGTTGGGCGCATGTCTGGAGCACGGCCGCCGCCGCGGGAAAACTGCGGGTCTTCGATTTTCAGTTTTCGTTCTCAAGCGCGTTTTTTTCCCAGCCCTATACATTTCTGGCCGGCTTCCTGGGCGGGACGTTCCTGACCACGGCCACGCACGGAACCGAGCAGTTGATGGTGCAGCGCCTGCTGGCGGCGAAGAATGAGAAGGAAAGCCGCGCCGCCTTGCTTTCAAGCTGGGGAGTGATTTTCTTTCAGTTCCTCTTGTTCCTCTTCATCGGCATTGCGCTCTTCGTCTACTACCAGGACAACGGCATGGCGATGCCCGGTCTGACGGACCGTGACAAAATCTATCCGCGCTTCATCTGGGACAACCTTCCGGTGGGCGTGGCGGGCATTGTGATGGCGGCCATCCTGGCGGCCGCGATGAGTAACATCAGCGCGGCCCTCAACTCGCTGGCCTCCACCACCGTGATGGATTTTTACCGGCCCCTCACGGGTGCTGGGAGTATCGAGAGCGGCCAGGATCATGGAAAATCCCTCCGCCTCGCCCGCTTCACCACGGTGCTCTGGGGGGCGGTCTTGCTTGGGATCGCGCTGCTCGCTCGCGAATGGGGCAATGTGCTCGAAGCCGGTCTCACCGTGGCATCCATCTCCGTTGGCGCGCTTCTGGGCGTATTCCTTCTGGGTATTCTGACGAAGAGCGTGGGCCAGAACGGCACGATTGCCGGGGTGGTTGCCGGTCTCTCCGCCGTGGTCTGCCTCAAGTTCGGAACGAACGTGGCGTGGACCTGGTACGTGATTGTCGGCTCGCTCACTACTTTTCTCACCGGTGTGCTTATCTCGCCGCTTGCCGATCGAAGGACTAAAGGCATTTCATGAGCGCGGCGTCGTTGGAGTTGCGGCGGGATCTCGGCCTCGGCGTCGCGGTGGCGATTGTCGTGGGGACGGTGATCGGCAGCGGGATCTTCATTGTTCCGAGAACCATGATCCTGCACGTCGGCTCGCCCGAGCTTCTGTTCCTGGTTTGGATCGCCGGCGGAGTGCTCTCGCTTTTTGGCGCGCTCACCTACGCCGAACTGGCGGCGGCGATGCCGGAAGCCGGCGGCGAGTACGTCTTCCTTCGGGAAGCGTACGGGCCGTTCTGGGGCTTCCTCTATGGCTGGATTCAAACGCTCATTGCGAAGGGCGGATCGCTTGCCGCGCTCGCTGTTGGATTTTTCCTCTACTTCGCGCACTTCTTTCCGGTTCTGGATCAGGTGATGCTGACCGTGCCGCTCCCCATCGGGCCGGGAGGCGGTCCGCTTCCGCTGCGCTGGGGCCAGTTAGGCGCTGCTTGTTTGATCCTGTTTCTGGCCGGCGTCAACTATCTGGGAGTCCGGGTATCGGGCGGAGTGCAGATTGTGTTCACCGTCCTGAAGGTCGGCCTGATCGCCGGCCTCGTGGTGGCCGGCCTGCTTTATGGTTCGGGCTCGGCCTCCCATTTCACGGATTCGATCCCGGCCGCCGGGGGTACGGGAGGATTCTTCATCGCGCTGGTGGCCGCGCTCTGGGCTTACGACGGATGGAACAACCTGAGCATGATCTCCTCGGAGATCAAACGGCCCGGCCGGAATTTGCCGATTGCCCTGATCGCCGGAAGCCTGGCCATCATGCTGATTTATCTGCTGACCAACGTGGCCTATTTTTACGTATTGACGCCTGGGGAAGTGGGGGCCTCGGACCGTGTGGCCGCGGAGATGATGCGGAGAGTTCTTGGTGAAAACGGCGCGGCGGTGGTGAGCGTGGTGGCGATGGTTTCGAGGTTCGCGGCGCTTAACGGCAGCATCCTCACCGGGTCGAGAGTGGGTTACGCCATGGCGCGGGACGGCCTCTTCCCGAAAAAGCTCGCGGCGGTACACCCGGTGCGCCATGTGCCCGGACCGGCCATCCTATTTCTGTGCGCCCTTGGAAGCATTCTCGTGTTTTCCGGCCGCTACGAAGAAATTATTACCTACGTGATCTTTACCAGTTGGATTCTTTACGCGATGACGACCGCCTCGGTGATCGTGCTGCGGCGCAAGCGTCCGGAGATGGCGCGCCCGTATCGCACGCTGGGCTATCCCGTGGTTCCAGTCCTCTTTGTGCTGGTGGCGGTGGCCATGCTGATCTCCACGCTGTTTCAATCCACGCGGGAATCGCTGATCGGCCTCTCGGCCATTGGGATTGCGTGGCCGTTCTACCGCTACTGGTCGGCG
>CAZXBZ010000266.1:0-5569 GCA_964639135.1 uncultured Solibacteraceae bacterium
AGGCTGGGCGGAGATTCCCGGCCGGGGCATCCAGGCCGCGCAACCCGGCCGCTTTCCGACCAATATCCTGTTCACGGAAGAGGAGCAGGAATTGGATATCCCCCTTCCCGAGTACATCCAGCGGCAGCAAATGATCGTGCGCGCGGCCATTCCGCATGTGCAATTCGCCCCGCCCGCCGAACTGAAAATGCCCGATGCGGATGGGGCCTACGCCATGCGCGCTCAGTTTATCGCCAGCGGCGGCGCGCTGGCCCGGCAGCGCCAATTGTACCTTTGCAAGCGGCGGATAGTGGGGATCATTTCCATGACCACCATCGATACGGAAATGCCTCACGTGGAAAAGATGTTCGATGCCGTACTGGCCAAGGCGGAGTTTGAGCCCGAACCGTTTTCCCAGGCCACGTAACCGAGTCCGGCTCGCGGCGTACCCGTCATCCAAACAGGCAAGTCCGGCGGCCGCCGCCGATTGAAAATAGCCCAGAAAACGTGACGGCGGTGGACCGAAAATTCCTCGCGTGATGCCGCCGCGGGAAGACGAACTCCGCCATCCGCGAGCGCCTTGTTATAGAATCGAGCTACGGTCCGCCGTGCTCCCTTTCACCGATTTTGTAAGGCGGGGAAGATTCAATGGATAAGACTGCGCAAAACATACAAGAATCATTTTTGAACAACGCGCGCAAAGAGAAGATCTTTCTGACGATTTATCTCACCAGCGGAGTGAAGCTTTCCGGGCGCATCAAGAGCTTCGACAAGTACTCCGTAATTCTTGAGACCAACAACCAGGAACAGCTGATCTTCAAGCATGCCATCTCGACCGTGGTGATATCCCGCCACGCATATAATCCGCATGCGTCCGGGCCGGCGCCGGGCGCCAGCTCCCCGGCGGGCCCCTCATCCGCGCCGGGAGTGCCCAACGAAGATTAATTCGGGGCTGGCGCCTAAGCATACAGATGGAGCCCAATTTGTCCCGTCAAAATCGTGACGCGGAGCGCGCGGTTCTGGTTGGATTGGATTTCGCCCGCGGTGGCGGCGCGCCCGAGAGCCAGCCCGCCGCGCTTACACCGGCTGAATCCCTGGCGGAATTGGGGGAACTCGCGCGTAGCGCGGGCGCGGACGTGGTCGAGAGCGTCGTGCAGCACCGGAACGCACCGGATGCCGCGACCCTGATCGGCGCGGGCAAGGTGGAAGAACTCCTTGCGCTCCGCGAGGCCGGGGAGATCGACGTTTTTCTCTTCGACGCCGACCTTTCACCCACCCAGCAGCGCAACCTGGAGCGCCGTCTGGGCGCAAAGGTTCTTGATCGCACGCAGCTTATCCTGGACATTTTCGCAAGCCGCGCCAGGACGCGCGAGGGCAAGCTGCAGGTGGAGCTCGCGCAACTCGATTACCTGCTGCCGCGTCTTGCCGGCCGGGGCGTCGAGATGTCGCGTCTCGGCGGCGGCATCGGCACTCGCGGGCCTGGCGAAACGCAGCTTGAAACCGACCGGCGCAGGATTGCGCGGCGCATGCGCAAAGTGGAACGGGACCTCGAGGCTGTACGCCACGGCCGAGGCGTACAGCGCTCGAAACGCGCTTCCGTACCGCTTGCCACGGCGACCCTGGTGGGCTATACCAACGCGGGCAAATCCACGCTGTTCAATGCCCTCACGCAGGCGGGAGTTCTTGCCGACGACCGGCTCTTCGCCACTCTGGACCCCACGGTCCGGGCGCTACCACTCCCCTCCCGGCGCAAGGCGCTTTTGAGCGACACGGTCGGCTTCATCAGAAATCTTCCCGTCAGCCTGGTGAAAGCGTTTCGAGCGACGCTTGAAGAAGCTTCGGGAGCCAGCATTCTCCTGCACGTGGTGGATGCAACATCACGGCACGCCGCCGCGCAGATCGCCGAGGTAAACGGCGTTCTCAAGGAGATCGGCGCCGGAGAGATCCCGCGGATCCTGGTGTTCAACAAGACAGACCTCCTCGCTGACGGCGGCGGCCTGATTCGCGAACGATTCGCCCATGAGCCCTGGGTAAAACACAGTCTTTCCATCTCCGCGGTTACCGGAGCCGGTCTCTCCCGGCTGCTCGATGCGATCGACGAGATGCTGCCCTACGACCCGGTACGGCGGGTTCGCTTCCGCTTTCCGCACGATGCGATGCCATCCGTTGACGCGGTAAACATGGCCGCGCGCGTCATTCAGCGCAAATACACGGAGGACGGATGCGAGATCGAGGCGATCGCCCCGGCGTCCCTCATACGCCGGCTAGCCCCGTTTCTGGTGGAGGAACCGGTGAAAGACGGCATCCGGCAACGGAGCTGATAGGCGCCGCCATTCCCCGCCAGGGCTGCGCTCGCGCGGGGCGGCGCGCACGAAACCGTCCCGTTGAGTTTGTGAATCGCTTACACTGATGGCGTTGCACTCCATTGCGGCATCGCCGCGCGGAGTGCGGGATTTCTCATGGCAGAGGCGGGAAACACAACCACGGGAGGCACGCACTCCGCGATGGGCGAGCGCGACCTTTCCGTACGCAAGGCAACGCTGCCGAACTTTCTTACCATCCTCCGCATCTTCTTCGTTCCGCTGCTTGTCGCCCTGCTCGTGCAGGAGAATCTGGGGATCTCGCTGTGGGGCTATCAGTTGTCGAACCAGTCCGCCGCCTTGGCGGTCTTTCTCATCGCGGGTCTCACGGACCTGCTCGACGGCTACCTGGCCCGCCGCTGGAAGCAGGTAACCACGGTCGGCACGCTGCTCGATCCGATCGCCGACAAGCTGCTGATTTCGGCCGCGCTCATTGCCCTGGTGCAGGTGGGCACCGTGCCGGCCTGGATGGTGATCGTCGTTGTGGGCAGGGAATTCGCGGTTACCGGCCTTCGCTCCATTGCCGCCGCCGAAGGCTTCACCATCCAAGCCAGCGAGCTAGGCAAATCCAAAATGGTGTCTCAGATTGTGGCCGTCGCGCTATTGATTCTCGGCACCCAGCACGAGGTCTTGCGCTGGCCCGCGATGGCGATGATGTGGCTGATGGTGGGTTTCGCCCTCGCCTCCGGCACGCAATACTTCCTGCGCTTCTGGAGCAAGCTTGACCGCAACGTAAAGATGCACCGGCGGCGGGAGTTATTGACCATGGAAGCCGAGCATCGCCGGCGTCTGCTGCTGCTGGCCCGTCAGGCAAGATTTCGAGGACGGCCGGCAAGACGTCCGTTTCGGCTGCGTTCGCTGCCGCCGTGGCTGGAGCAACGGCTGCCCCACAAATCCGCGGTTCCTCCTCCGGCCAAACCGCCAGACGAAGACGCTTCCGGTTAGGGCGCGGGCGTCACGGCCGCGGGCGCGCTCTCGGCGGCGCTTGGGCTCTCCGGGGCTGGTTTGGGCGCGGGCGCCTGAACACTCGCGCCTTCCGGCGTCAGCAGCACCGTTCGCACCTGGCCCACCGGACCAATTCTCCCTACATCGCTGCCCCGCCAAACGACGCTCAAACCGCCCGCGTTGCCCGTCAGAATCTGCGCGGATTCGCCGACACGTACAACCCTCGATTGGCCCGCTTCGATGGCGCCCATGTAAACGATCTTCTCTCCTTCGCGGACGCGCACCCAGGTAAGGGCACTCGCGGAAAGCCGGATCTCCCTTGGGCCGCTCCCGTACACAGTCTCCGAAGGCACGGCTTTATCGGCCGCCACGGATTCGAGCGGCGGTTTTGAAGCCGCCGCGGCGGGAGCGCCGGAGGGCGGGGCGTCCCCGGAGGCGGCGTCTCCGGCGGCCCGCGCATCCGCGGACGGAGCAGGCATCCCCAGCGGCGGCTGAGCCGTATCACCCTCCACCGCGGCCGGAATATCCTGGCTGGGCCGCGCCTGGCCGGCTTGCTCCACCGGCGTCACACCACGAGGCTCGAAGTTGCTGGCGTCAGCGACGGGGGCGGCATTCCGCTCGCGGCTCTGGAACTCCTCCCAGGACATATACGCCACGGCACAAACCGCGATCACCCCCACCAGCAGGCTCAGGGAGAGAAACACCTGCCGCAACGGGAAAGAGCCGCGGCGGCCAACGGTCGGGAGCGGCGGCAAATCCGGCGGGTCCGGGAGCGAAAGCGTTTCCCCAAGAGCCGGAGTCTCCCCGCCAAACGAGCCGAAATGAACTTCGGTGGTCGTC
This sequence comes from uncultured Solibacteraceae bacterium, assembly GCA_964639135.1. Taxonomy (GTDB): domain Bacteria; phylum Acidobacteriota; class Terriglobia; order Bryobacterales; family Bryobacteraceae; genus JACTMJ01. The sequence continues at coordinate 4,125 of CAZXBZ010000266.1, forward strand.
TCGAACTCTTCCGGATCGAGACCGAGTGTCTCCGCGTACTGCCGGACGAAGCTCTTCCGGAAAAAATCCCCCGGAATCTTCTGCAAGTCGTCCGATTCAATCGCCTCCAGCAGGTGTGCCTGAATACGGGTCTTCCCGGCGATCTCGCCCAGCGAGAGACCCTGCTTCAGCCGTGCTTCTTTTAGCTTTTCGCCGAGACTTGCCATGAATCTGATTCCCTGCAATCCAGCCGCGCCGTTCCGCGGCGTTCCATCGCCGCCTTATCCTATCATCCAGGATCTAAGACACGGCGGCTTGTGCATGATATTCTCTTTGATGCCGGACGCTGCGTCTCGTTCCATTTTCTCGTGGTACACCTTTAGAAGCAATGATTTAGTGGCGTACATGGCGAGACTCCGTTTCGCGATAATAGGAACACGGCCACCATGAGCAAGGCATCGGCAACAATTGGGCGCGGCCGCGTGGCTTCCGCTCCGGATTCCGAGAATCGGACCGGCGCGACTTCCAAGGCGCACCAAGGCACGTGCCCCGCCTGCAATTCGGCGGAATTTGAATCCGTTCTAAGCACTGGCGGAGGGTCCACTCCCCGGACTCTCATCGCGTGCGGACGGTGCAGTCTGCTGCGGATCCTGGGGAGCACATCTCAATGCCGCGCGCTTACCTTCGCGGACGCGGTTCACTTTCTGATTCCAGACAAGACGCCGTTCGATTCCCTCTGTGGCGTTTTGCTCCAACGCGCCTTGAGATCGAAGCTGCGTTTTCTTTCCCAGGCGGCCCTCCGGAAAGAGTCGAAAAGCGTGGTGCTCGATTGCGGCGGCGGCGACGGAACCGTCGCGCAATCCCTCGAGGCGTTCGATGCCCGATCGCTGGCCGTTGTTCAAGACCCCGCCGGTCTCCCGTGCTCGGATCACCGGCAAGGCGTCCGGACGGTGACGGCGGACCCGGCGGACCCGCCAGTGCGAGCCTCCATCTTCGATACCGTGTGCCGTCTGCGCGGTCTCGCTCATGACGAAGACCCCGTTCACTGGCTCCAATGCGCCCGGCGGTTGCTGAAGCCCGGCGGCAACCTCGTCGTCCAGACTTTCGACTCCGGTTCCTGGGCCTTTCTGGTCACTGGATCGCACTGGGCGGGCCTCGAGGGAGATTGCGCCAGTTACGCCTTTAGAGCAGCCGACCTCGATGTGCTGCTCGATTCCTGTGGATACCAGGTCACACGCCGCTCCCACTTTTTCCCCCTGCTGAACGCGAGTATTTGGGCGAGCAGCCTGTTCCCGCGCCTCGATCCGTACCGCCGGCGTACCGGCGCCGCTCCCTCCACCTGGCGTACGCTCGCGCTCGATGGCGTCTACACGGCGCTGCTTGCTCTCTTGTCCCCGGTGGCGCTGATGGACTCGGTCTGCCGCACGGGGTCCGTCGTCATGCTGGAGGCCAAGCTGAAATAGATG
>CAZXBZ010000267.1:0-5567 GCA_964639135.1 uncultured Solibacteraceae bacterium
TCAACGGCCACGATGAAGTGCTGGCGGCCGGGCTGCTGATGGGCGCCCGCGGCGGCATCGGGAGCTTTTACAATCTCATCCCAAATCTATTCGTGAGCCTTTACGCGGACGCCCAAGCCGGCCGCTGGCGGGAGGCGCGCCAAACGCAGGATCGTATCAACGACCTGATCCGCGCCGTGCTGGCCTTTCCCCTTCTTCCCGCGTTGAAGCGTCTCCTCACATGGTCGGGCATCGAATGCGGGTACGCCGTACCACCGAGACGCGCGCTCACGCCCGCGGAAGAAGCCGCGCTTCGCGCAGCGGTGGTTGCCGCCGGGTTCGAGCCTGGGGAGATGGGCGGAAACCATGAACAATAAAGTTATGAATTGGGCCACGCGGCGCGCCGCGGCCTTGAAGGAGTTACGTAATGCCGACTGACACCGCGCGGCGGTCACCCTCGGGATACGCATGGCTTGTGGTGGCGCTGCTCGTGCCCGTGGCCCTGCTGAACTATCTCGACCGGCAGATGCTGGCCTCCATGAAATTCTCCGTCATGGGTGACATTCCGGATATCGGCAGCGAAGCCAACTGGGGCCACATTCTGGCTTACTTCAAGTGGACTTACGCCTTCCTTAGCCCGATCGGCGGCTACATCGCCGACCGCTTCAGCCGCCGGTACGTCATCACGGCGAGCCTGTTTCTGTGGTCCGCGATCACCTGGGCGACGGCGCACGTCACTACCTACGAGCAGTTACTGTGGACCCGCACCATCATGGGCGTCAGCGAGGCTTTTTACATCCCGGCCGGGCTGGCGCTTATCGCGGATTACCATCTTGGGGAAACGCGCTCACGCGCGATCGGCTTCCACCAAATGGGTATTTATGCCGGTGTGATCCTGGGCGGTTTCAGCGGCTACGTGGCCGACCATCCGGAACTCGGCTGGCGCTGGATGTTCGACCTGTGCGGATTGGCCGGCGTGCTCTACGCGATTCCGCTGTTTCTGATGCTTAAGGACCCGGTGCGGCAGAAGCTCACGCGCAACCCGGACCAGCCTTCCGCGATCGGTGCGGTGCGGGAACTCGCGGGCAACCGCTCATTCCGGCTGCTTGTGCTTTATTTCACTCTGCCGGCAATCGCGGGATGGATCATTCGGGATTGGATGCCCGCCATCCTGAAGACCGAGTTCGGAATCGGGCAAGGGCAGGCCGGCGTCTCGGCAACGCTCTACTGGACCGTGGCCGCCGCCGCGGCCGCCGTCGGCGGCGGCTGGATGGCGGACCGCTGGATGCACCGGACCAGCCGCGGCCGCATCTACACGAGCGCCATCGGCATGGCTCTCATCGTCGTCTCGCTCGCGGGCGTGGCGATCTCCCCCACGACGGGCATGCTTGGCGTCGCCATTGCCGCCCTGATTGTCTTCGGCGTCGGCTATGGCTTATTCGACATCAATAACATGCCGATTCTCTGCCAGATCGTGCGGCCTCCGCTCCGAGCTTCGGGCTATGGCTGCATGAACTTCGTCAGTATCAGCTTCGGAGGAATCGCGGATTGGGCGTTCGGCGTGTCGCGAGACGCGGGCGTCCCGCTGCTCGTGACATTTTCAGGCGTTGCGGGGCTTGCTCTGCTCTCGCTCTGGCTGGTGCTCCTGATCCGGCCGCAATATAGCGACCAGGCGGCGGCGCCCATAAAACATTGAAGCGTCCGCCATGAAGCCGCGAAACTATGGTGCGCGGTTGCGCGGAAAAACTGGCTGTGATTCCACTCCCCAGGCGTCAAAATCTGTACGATAGATGAATGGATTCACGCGGCGGGCTGGGCTTGCCGCCCGTGACAGCCGTTTGGAGCGCGCGAGCGCGTCTTGGAGAGGAGCAAATTCAATGGGGATTGAAATGACGGGCGGCAAGGTTGCCATCGGCAGGCGGGCGATGCTTGGAACCATGGCGCTCACGCTTGCCGGATGCGCGCGCAAACAGCCACCGGAGACCGCGGAGGAGCCCGTTCGCCGGCTGGTGAGCTTCCCCGGCAAGGATCCTCTTTACCTGCAGACGGACCGTCCGCCGCAGCTTGAAACGCCGCTGCGCTACTTCTCGGAAGATATCACGCCCAACAGAGCTTTCTACGTGCGCTGGCATTTGGCGAATCTCCCGCAATCGGTGGATTTGAACACCTTCCGGCTTCGCCTGGGGGGCCATGTGGCGCGCCCCATGGAATTCTCCGTGGACGATCTTCGCAAAAAGTACGAACCGGTGAGCTACGTGGCCTTGAACCAGTGTTCGGGCAATTCGCGCGGCTTCTTCAAGCCGCAAATTCCCGGCGGCCAATGGGGACACGGGGCAATGGGCAACGCCCGCTGGACCGGCGTCCGCTTGCGGGATCTGCTCGATGCGGCGAACGTTAAGGCCGGGGCCATCGACGTGACCCTCCAGGGGCTCGACACCGCTCCAAACCCGGCAACGCCCGCATTTGTGAAATCCATCGATATCGAGCGGGCACGCGACGGCGAGGTCATGGTGGCCTATGAAATGAACGGCGAGCCGCTCCCCATGCTCAACGGCTTTCCCCTGAGGCTGGTGACGCCGGGCTGGTATGCGACGTATTGGGTGAAGGCGCTCAGCGAAATCCAGGTGCTCGATACGCGTTTCGACGGATTCTGGATGAAGAAGGCGTATCTGATACCCGACAATCCGCGCGGCGGGGAGTCCCCATCCGCATTGGAGGCGGCGCGGCGTCCGATTGGAAAGATGGCCGTACACTCGATCTTTCTCAAGCCGGAACAGGGTGAGAGCGTGAAGGCGGGCACGAGCTACGGCATCGAAGGTCTGGCCAACGACGGCGGTTCGGGCATCAAGCTTGTCGAAGTTTCAACGGATGGTGGCGGTGAGTGGCGGGAGGCCGCGCTCGGAGAAGATCTGGGCCGTTATTCGTGGAGGCGCTGGAAGCTCGATTGGACGCCGCCACGCACCGGCATGTACCGCCTGTTGGTGAGGGCCACGAATAACGAAGGCGAGACCCAGGTGAAGGAATACTGGAACCGCAGCGGATACATGCGGCAGGAAATCGAAGCGCTTGACGTGAAGGTGGTTTAAGATGCGGTATTCCCAAGCCATCTGGCTCCCCCTCCTATGCGTGCTAATTCTGGCGAATGTGTCGTGTAAACGCCAGGCGGAAGCCCCGCGGGCGATGCAGACCGTCGATATCGCCTACTCCTCCCTGCCTCTGGCCGCGGAGGAACTCCCTCCGGGACCGGGGCGCGCGGAGACGGTAGTGAACTGCATGAGCTGCCATTCGCCCGCCTACATTACCTCGCAGCCGCGATTCTCCCGCGCGGTCTGGGAGAGTGAGGTCAAGAAGATGGTGGATGCCTACGGCGCGACGGTATCGCCCGCGGACCAGCGAGCCATCACGGACTACCTGGTATCGATCCGTGGACTCGCAAAGAAGGCCAATTAGCGGCGCGGGATCAGGCGGAAGCGGCAAAGCGCCGCGCTTCCGTCATCGGAAGCAGCACCCTTTGCACGGGCCGCCGGGTCTCCATCCGGTCGAGCGCATAGCCATGGGCCGCCACGAGAGCTTCCGGCGCCACAAGCCCTTCTTCCCCGGCAAGTGCGCGCAGCATGAAGGCATTCACCGCGGAATTCGCGTCGGCATCGTTCGCGAACGCAACGTAGCAGGCCTCGGCATACGCCGCCACGCGTTCGATACGGGGTTGCCATTCCTGGAGCTGCTTTGTTGTATAGAGAAATGGCTCCTCTCCGAAACGTGTTTCCCGCAGCCGCCATTCCCTCTCCCACAGGCTCCGCCTTCCGCCGTGAAAACGGAAATAGCCAATGGGCGAGGTCAGCTCCGCCGAGGGCGCGGCCGCCCGAATGTGCTCGGGAAGGTCCGGATTTACATAACCCACCTTGTAGTCAATCAGCACGCCCAGCGCTTCCGGGTATTGCCAGCTCGAGTGGCGGAACTCCGCCACAAGCGGAAATTGGCCGAAGGCGCGGCGCAGCGCCAGAAACGCCTGTTTGTTCTCCTCGGTGAACTTGAAGCTCCAAGGAAATTGCATCACCAGCGCGCCCAGGCGGCCGGCATTCGCGAGCGGGCGAATCCCCGCGCGGAAAAGTTCCACTTCGGCGGCGTCCAGGCTTCGCTCGTGCGTAAACCGGCGGTGCAAGAGTGGGTTGAAGCGAAAACGAGGGTTGGCGGAAACCTTGCGCGCCAACACCGCCATGAGTTCCGGGCGCGGAAACTCCCATTGGGTGCTCCGAAGCTCGGTGGCGTCAAAGTAGCCGCTCAGGAATTCGATGGCAGCGGCCGGTACTGGCGAATCCCCGTAGAAAGCCGGATTCCAATCCGGATGCTGCCAGTCGGAAGGAAAAATAAGAGGTTGCGGGGAGATTTGGGCTGACATTCGCTGCATCTTCTCCTGTAAATAGTTTCACGTATCTTTTTGAAAACTGCAAGAGAAAAACGCGGCGCGCCCGCTGGACGTGCATGGCGTCGCGTGGCGTGAGTTCGAGTATGGGCGGATTAACGCAGGAGATGGTCGTGAAAGAGGGAGATCCCCGCCACGCCGGGCACGCCCGCCGCGAGACAATCCGCCACGTTCTCCGGATGAATACCGCCAAGAGCGAAGGATGGGATCTGTAAACCGCGCACAGCGTCACGCAAGCCGTCAAGACCGAGCGGCCGACGGGCGTCAGCCTTTGAAAGCGGGCGGAAAACAGGGCTGATAAAGGTATAATCGGCGTCTTCGGCTTGTGCGCGAAAGAGTTCCTCGCGGGAATGGCAGGACACTCCGATCACGAAGCGCTCCGGAAGAATCGCGCGAAGCTCGGACGGCGCGATGTCTCCTCCCGGCAAATGCACCCCATGCGCGCCCGCGGCGAGAGCGACATCCGGGCGGCTGTTCACGAGAATCCGCGTCTGGCTGGGATTGGGGAGTGCCATCACGGCGCGGGTAAATTCCGCGAGTTCGCGCGCCGGAAGATCTTTTTCGCGAATCTGGATAAGCTCCACGCCGAGAGCGAGAGCACGCGCGATCAGCCCCAGCAGGGGCTGGAGGCCGCCGGCCAGATTACGGTCCGTAATGAAGCAACGCAGCATATCGGGCGCTCCTACAATAATGCCCGCAAGGCATGGGGCGCGATCTCGGCCTGCCAGAACCGGGTATGAGGGATGGCGGAAAACTCCCCGACCTTCATGTCGCCCGCCAGCCCTTCGGCAAAGTGCAATCTGACGGCGCGCGGGCGCTCAACCACGCGTTCCAGCGTCAACGGAATGTGGCCGGGCAGGACTTGCTCGCCGCGCCGCGCGCTGAGGCGAAGATCCGACGGCTGCACGCAGAGGCGGATCCGGTCTCCCTTGAAATGTCCCGTGAAATACGGACCCGGAATCTCCGCGCCAAAGAGGCGGACGCGGCTCGACCGGTTTTGCGGGTCGAGAAACACGATCTCGGCGGGCACGAGGCAATACTCCCCAAGCAGCGCGGCCACCTCGGCGGAAGCCGGCTCGCGATAAACCGAAAGAGGCGTGCCACGCTGGATGAGGCGTCCCTTGTGAATCACAAACATCTGGCCCGCGAGTTCAAAACACTCGTC
>CAZXBZ010000268.1:0-4001 GCA_964639135.1 uncultured Solibacteraceae bacterium
CCATCAGGTGTGAAAAAATCGATATCGAGCCGATGCATGTACTGAAAATAAAAGGCTTAGCGCTCGCCTTGAAGCCACTTCGCCGAATTTTTCACAGCTTCCTGATGACAAATTCAGTCAAGTACCGGTGTCGACTGTTCCGGCGAGGTGACTCCCGGCGGCAGTTCCATGATCTTGATGTTACGGAAGTGGATTTCCTTACCTTCGGATTCCAGGCATAAATAGCCCTTCTTGTACGTTGACTTGCTGATGCCGTTGACGAACTTCCCGTTGACTGCCAGTTTGATGACACCGTCGATCGCCACGACGTCGTATGTATTCCACTCGCCGCGTCCCTTTGCGCGATACTCCAGCGGACTGCTGCGAACGCCGCGCGGGTTGTCCGGTACGATCTCGACTCCTCCAGCGCCAAACAGGTCGCCATGCACGTACGCGAGCGAGAGAGGCTGGCCATCGCTCCCTTTACGGCCGGTTATGGCATCGAGTTCCAGCATTTGCACTTCGACTCCAGCCGGCAGACGATTTTTCTCGCCGGGCTTCGCGTCACTCCAGGCGAAAACCCCGGAATTCCCACCCGCTTCGATGTGCTTCCATTCGATATGCAGGATGAAGTTTTCATATTGCTTGTCCGAACGCATGACGCCGATCGGTTGGCCTTTGCAGATCAGGACTCCATCCTTCACCGTCCAGGTGTCTTCGTCCGTGTTCACGTTCACCCAGCCCTCGAGGTCCTTGCCGTTGAACAGATCGCGAAAGGCCGGGACGGATTGTCCGGCGAGCGGGAAGGCCGCAAGCCATGCCGCGGCGAGGAGCACCATACGATTGAAGAGTGTCATCAACGCGATGCTAACACCCGCAATGGCTTGCTGTCGCGCTTGGGTTTTGATTCGCCCGCAGGAGAATCGCTCTGATTCGCACCAGATCCTATCCGCTGGACCCGGCCCATGCCGGGTATGCGATGGGTTACGTGGAGTTCCATCCGGCCGCCCATCCGGGACGCCGGACCTCGCCGCGGAGTGGGAAGCGAGGCTGGATCGCGCGCTGTTACCGCAAAAGCACGGGCCGAAACCAAGGACGGCAAATCAACTTCAGACCGCTATCGCCGGAGGCTCGGACGTATAGAATCGAGGATGCGTGCCCGTCCCCGAAACGCCCTGAACAACATAGGCGGCTCCGTGGCCGCACAGGCCTGTTGTCATTTGTCTTGACATTGTCTGGCGGAATGGTTAAAATCAGAATTGGGGGAGGGCTCATGGCTGTGCGCGCCATACGCAGCGAAAAACTGGACTTGCGCCTGACCCGCAACGCGAAGCGTGCGCTTCAGGCCGCGGCGGCCGCTTCCCATCGCTCCGTCAGCGAATTCGTCCTGGAGAGTGCGCTCGCCCGCGCCGATGAAACGCTCGCCGGCCGGCGGAGCTTCGGCCTGAATACCGACCAGTGGAAGGCATTCCAGGCCGCACTCGATGCCCCTCCACGTCCCCTGCCCCGTCTTGAGCGTCTGCTGAAAGAGCCCGGATTCTTCGATACCGGGCCAGATCAGTGAGCGCGGAACGCCGCGTTGAAAAGCTCAGGGCCGATCACACCGCCGAAGGCTTCGATTGCGGCCGGGAAGAACTAAACCGATACCTGCTGCGCTATGCGTGGGCCAACCAGCAGGCCGGCGCGGCGCAAACCTACGTTGGTCTCGCCGGCGAATCCGTCATTGGCTATCACACACTGGCGGTGGGGCAGGTTTCGCGCGAAGAGGCGCCGGAGCGCCTGACCAAGGGCCTCGCCCGTCATCCCGTGCCAATCATGCTACTTGCGCGCCTGGCCGTTGATAAACGCTGGCACGGCCAGGGCGTCGGAAAGGCGCTTTTGAAGGATGCCATGTATCGCACCCTGCAGGCGGCCGAGATCGCGGGCATCCGAGCCTTTGCCGTTCACGCGAAGGGCGAAGAAGCCCGGCGCTTCTACGAAAAATTCGATTTCATCCCTTCCCCGACCGATCCGATGCATCTTTTCGTCCTGCTCAAGGACGTTCGCCGAATGATCAATCCGGCCTCTTGAATTCGGTATCCGTTATCCTTTTTCGCGCGACTTTACCGCCCGCCGCGCCACCTTACTCGCGATGGCACGTATTCGGCGCGTGGGGGCCGCGGGTTGTCCGCACCTTATCACCCAACACAGGAACTTTCGCCGCGACCGACGCGATCGATGGGTGTGAAAAGGGTAATCCGGCACTGGATTTAGCTCTCTCCAGCGCCGGATCTTGCGTGCCGGGGGTTTCCGATGAAGCCGCTTTCTAGAGCGACTTACGTTTTTCTTCGTACCGGGCCATCGAATCCTTGTACTCCTTGAAGCCCTTCCGGCCCATGAGGCCATAGGTGAGCTTCTTGCCGAGTTCCACGCCTTCCTGATTGAAGGCGTCGATATTCAGCAATTCGCCCATGAAGGCGGTTTCGAACTCGAGCATTTGGAAGAGCGCGCCGATGTGCTCGGCATCCACGCGATCGATGGTGTAGGTGCCGTTCGGGCGCTGATTCTCGGTGAGGGCGGCGGCCGTGGCGCGGCACTCGGCATCGATCAGCTTGGCGAAGCTCTGGCCCGCGAGATAATCGAAGCTTTCAAAACCCAGCTTGGCGGCGGGGATACGGCCGGGGGTATCGAACCTGTTCACCCGGTACAAGCTGAAGAGCTTGTCGTGAGGACCCTCGATATATAGCTGCACCTGGCTGTGCTGGTCCGTGGCGCCCAGCGCGGCCACGGGGGTCTGGCCGGTGTTCACGAGGTTGCCCTTGCGGTCCCTGGCCTTGCCGAGCGACTCGGCCCAGAGCTGGCGGAACCAGAAGGCCATGCCCCACAGGTGATTGGAGTACGGGAAGGCCACATGGACGGTCTTCTGCTTCCTGGTCCACAGAAGCCAGTGGATCAGGGCCGAGCGCAGCGGGATATTGACCGCAAGGTCTTCCTTCCACGCCAGCTTGTTGACGGCCGCGGCGCCCTTCATGAGCTTTGCGATATCGACACCGGTGAGCGCGGCTGGCACGAGGCCGACGGGGGTGAGAACGCTGAAGCGGCCGCCCACATTCTCTGGAATATAGAACGACGCGAAGCCTTCGCGTTTCGCCAGACCGTAGAGATCGCCTTTCCCTTCGGTGGTGACGGCGATCACGCGGCCCGGCGCCTTCTCCGCGCCGATGCCCTGCTTCAGCCAGTCATAGACCAGGAGGAAAGTGGAGGTGGATTCCGCCGTGGAGCCGGATTTGGTGACCACCACGACGAGCGTTTTCTCGGGCGACATGCTGGCGAGCGCCGCCTCGAGGAACATCGGGTCGATGTTATCGAGAATCACGAGGCGCGGGTTCGATTCGCCGTGCTTCGCCTGCACCGGGTGAGGTCCGCGCATGGCGCAATCGACCGCCCAGGGCCCGAGCGCGCTACCGCCGATACCGACGAGGCAGACGCTGTCGTACGTGCCCTTCAAGGAGCCGGCCAGCGTCTGAATGGCTTTGAGGTCCTGGGTAAATGGCAGGTGAGCGAAGCCGTAGACCTGATCGTCGCTGAGTTTGTGAAAGCCCTTGAAGGCCCGGGCGGCGGCCTTCGCGGCGCCGCTGAATTCCCTCTGGGTGATTCCATGGGCCGAGCCCACCATGCCGGCAAAATAGTTCTTATCGTCAAACGTGATCTTCATAAGCCCCTCATCCCTGAGCGCACTGATTCGCGGAGAAATTGCCCGGCGGCACGACCGCCACGCGCCACGCCACGGAGCGTCCGCGCTCATGCCCATGATATGCCATTGTCCGACGTGAACCATCGGCGCACGGCCGGATAGTAGAATGAAGTCAATTCGAAACGATGAGGCGGCCAAGGCCGTCATAGCTTGCGAGTAACCATGCGCCCATTTATTATTGCTGCTTTGTGTTTCACCCTTGCGTGGACAGCGTTACCACAGACGGCGCCGGAAACCCCGTATACGATCCGGGAAGAAGTAATCAACATTGTGGTGCCCGTGACCTGGC
>CAZXBZ010000268.1:4011-5543 GCA_964639135.1 uncultured Solibacteraceae bacterium
GATGGAACGCCCGTGGGGGGCATCCGCTCGCAACAGTTCCGGCTGTTCGATAACCGGCGGCTGCAGGATATTCGGGTGGACGCGGACTACCTCCCGGTCTCCCTGGTGCTGGTGGTGCAATCCAATTCGCGCGCCGAAGGCGCGATCAAGCGCGTGAAGGAAACCCCGGCGATCATGCAGAACCTGATCATCGGCGAGCAGGGGGAAGCCGCCGTCCTGGCCTTCGACCACCGGATGCAATTGAAGTGCGATTTCACGACCGACTACAACAAGCTGAAGGCGGGTATCGACGATATCAAGGCCGGCAGCAACACCGCGGCCCTGAACGATGCCGTGATGACCGCCGTGAACATGCTGCGGCGGCGCGATAAGCACCGGCGGCGCGTCATCCTGCTGATCGCCGAAACCCGCGACGGCGGCAGCGAGCAAAATACCCGCAACGTGGTGAGCGCGGCGGAAATGAACAACATTCAAGTCTACGCGGTGAATATCTCCCAGGTGCTGAAGCAGCTTACATCGACGCCGCAACCGCGGCGGCCGGACCCGATCCCTCCGGAGGCGCGCGGCCTCTATCCGGGGATGGTGAACACCCCCACGACGATGGCGCAGATGGGCGGCAACACGGCCAACGCGGTCCAGTTTCTGCCGCTGCTCGATGAGCTCTACCGCGGCGTGAAGGGCTGGTTCTGGCGCAACCCGCAGGAGGCGCTGGTAGCGGCGACGGGCGGCCGTGAATTCTCGTTCACGACGCTCCGCGGACTCGAAGAGGCGCTCGCCAGCCTCGGCGAAGAGCTTCATTCGCAATACATCCTCAGCTATACTCCCGGGCCGGAAACGCGCGAGGAAGGCGGCTATCACTCCCTTCAGATCGCGGTGGACGGCTACAGCCCGGACTGGGTGAAGTACCGGCCGGGTTACTTCTGGGGCGGCATGCCGGAACCGCGGGCGCGATAAGCCCGCGCGGGGCAGCGCACTCCGTTCCAAGAAAAACGCCCGGCGCGACGGCCGGGCGTTTTTCTTTTTGTTCGCGGTATCACACGCCGGGAACGGTAGTTTCCGGGAGCACTTCGTACCACGAGTATTCACGGCCTTCGTAGATCGAGTTCCGTCCCATCACTGCGCTAAGCGTGCTCTTCGCGGCCCAGATGGCGGCGTTCTCAATCTTTCCCGTGCGAGCGCCATCCACGAAGGCATCCACGGCTTCCTGCGTGATGTCGTGCGGCACCTTCGTTTCCTTAACGGGCTGGCCCGGCAGATACACCGCGACACGAGACCGCGAAGTCTGGACGGTGCCCTTCTCGCACATAAAGGTTTCGCCGACGTCATCCCAGCCGTTCACGTTGCGGCGGTTGAACTGGGTGGCCTGGTAGCTGAAGCAGAGGTCGCTGCCGTACTGATAGGTGAGCGAAGCGTTATCGAGGATGTCGCCGATCTGCCGCCGCGACATGCGCGAGCCGTAGCCATGCACCTTGGAGGGATAGAGGCCGGTGAACCAGTTGACGACGTCGATGTTGTGGCAATCCTGCTCGACG
>CAZXBZ010000269.1:0-5540 GCA_964639135.1 uncultured Solibacteraceae bacterium
GCCACACGATAATGCATGGCGGCAGGGGCTTTGCCGGCATCATCCCCACGCTCAACGAAATTTACGGCGATGCGTACGAGGATTACCACGCCTGGCTCTCCGAATTCCGGACGGAGACCATCTGCACCGCCTGCAACGGAAACCGGCTCAAACCGGTCAGCCTGGCGGTGACCGTGAAGGGTGTCTCCATCGCGGAATTCACCAACACGAGCGTGCGCCGGGCGCTTGAACTAGCCCGAAGCTGGGAACTCACCGGCCGCGAGAAGCTGATTGCCGGCCGGGTGCTCGAAGAGATTCGAAACCGCCTGGAATTTCTTGAGGCGGTGGGGCTCGATTACCTCAGCCTTTCCCGCTCCGCCGCCACAATTTCCGGGGGCGAAGCACAGCGGATCCGCCTTGCTACGCAGATCGGCAGCAAACTGCGCGGCGTCCTCTATGTGCTCGACGAGCCTTCGATCGGCCTTCATCCCCGCGATAATGAACGCCTCCTGGATACGCTGGCCCGCCTGCGCGACCTCGGGAATACCGTGATCGTCGTCGAGCATGACCAGGAGACCATCGAGCGCGCGGATTACGTCATCGATCTCGGCCCCGGCGCCGGACGCCTGGGCGGGCATGTCGTGGCCGAAGGTTCTCCCTCCGCCATCGAATACGCCGGCTCATCGCTCACGGGCGCGTACCTTTCCGGCAAACGCAAGATCGAAGTTCCCGTCACGCGGCGGCCCGGGAACGGAAAGGCGCTCACGGTTCACGGCGCAAGGGAACACAATCTGAAGGACATCACGGTACGCTTCCCGCTTGGCATGCTGGTGCTGGTTACCGGTGTTTCCGGAAGCGGCAAGTCCACTCTGGTGAACGATATTCTCTATCGCGCCCTGGCTCGTGAAGTCTGGGGCTCGAAGGAGGCTCCCGGCGCTCACGATAAGATCAGCGGCCTCGAATACATCGACAAAGTCGTCGAGATCGACCAATCCCCCATCGGGCGCACGCCGCGCTCGAACCCCGCCACCTACACTGGCGCGTTCACCCCGATCCGGGAACTTTACGCCATGCTTCCCGAATCCCGCGAGCGTGGCTATAAAATGGGGCGCTTCAGTTTTAACGTGAAGGGCGGCCGCTGCGAGGCTTGCGGCGGCGACGGGTTGAAGCGGATCGAGATGAGCTTTCTCCCCGATGTCTACGTCACCTGCGACGTTTGCAAGGGACGCCGGTACAATCAGGAAACTCTCGAAGTAAAGTACAAGAACCATTCCATCGCCGATCTGCTCGACGCCACCATCGGGGATGCGCTCGAGATCCTGCGGAACCTGCCGCGGATCGAATCGAAGCTCCAGACGCTTGCCGATGTGGGGATGGGCTACGTCCGCCTGGGCCAATCGTCCACTACCCTTTCCGGCGGCGAAGCCCAGCGCATTAAACTCGCGAGGGAGCTGAGCAAACGTCAAACCGGCAAGACCGTCTATATTTTGGACGAACCCACCACGGGCCTGCACTTCGAAGACGTCCGGCGGCTGCTCGACGTGCTGCGGCAGCTTACCGACAAGGGCAATACGGTTGTGGTGATCGAGCACAATCTCGATATGATCAAGGCTGCCGACTGGATCATCGATATGGGGCCGGAGGGCGGCGACGCCGGGGGAATGGTGGTGGCGGCCGGAACGCCGGAAGCGCTCATGGATGAGGCCGCCTCCCATACGGGAGAGGCTTTGGCGCGGCATCTCGGAGCGGGAAGGATCCTTTGAGCAAGTACAATCTCGAACCCATCTCCCTGAAGAATCTTTCCACGATTCCGATCGCCGACCGGGGCGGTAAGGTGACGGTGGATCTTTTCGCGGAGGCGCACACCCCGGGGGCAAACTTCGAGACCTGGCTCAACCGGCTGCCCCGTCTGCTGGCCGCGGACCAGCTTCGCGAACTCGTGCGGGTGGTCCGCATCGCCCGGGAGAAGCAAAAGCCGGTGATTTGGGGCATGGGGGGGCACGTCGTGAAGTGCGGACTCACCCCGATTCTGCTCGATCTCATGCGCCGGGGCTTTGTGGGCGCCTTTGTGATGAACGGTTCCACCGCGATCCACGATTTTGAAATCGCGATCGCCGGCTGCACCAGCGAGGATGTGGAAGCCGTGCTGCCCGACGGCCGTTTCGGAAGCGCCGAGGAAACCGGGCGCGAAATGAACAAAGCGATCCGCCAGGGCGCGGCCGACGGTCTCGGCTGGGGCGAGGCGCTTGGCCGCCATCTTCAACGGATCGCCGTACCCGCGCTGGCGCCTCAAAGCCTGCTCCACGAGGCGTATCGCGCCGGCATCCCCGTGACGGTACACGCGGCGATTGGGACCGATACGCCGCACACCCATCCCGAGGTGGATGCGGCCGCGCTCGGCGTCGCCACTCACCGCGATTTTCTCCTCTTTTCCCGTCTTGTTTCGATGCTCGACGGTGGCGGCGTTTACATCAATCTCGGTTCCGCCGTCGTTTTGCCGGAAGTTTTTCTTAAGGCGATTTCGCTCGTGCGCAATCTGGGCCACGAAGTGAAGAGTTTCCACACCGCGAACTTCGATTTTCTGCAGCATTACCGCCCCACGGTGAACGTCGTGAAGCGTCCGCACGCGGGCGCCGGGGGGAGCGGCATTGCGATTACGGGACATCACGAGATCATGGTCCCGCTGCTTGCGGCCATCCTCGTCGAAGGGGACGCTCGATGAGCGATCCGACTCCGCCGGGAGAGGCCGCCTCGTATTTCCAGCCGGAAGAGCGCGCGGCTCCCGGCACGCCGCCGTTCCAGACGCCGCCGGCGCCCGAGCGGCATTACCCTTTCTGGGGCTGGCTCGATCTGCTGGTTTTTGTCGTGATCCTCGTGGCGTGCCTTCTCGCCGCCGCCTTTTTGGTTACCGGAGCGAATGTGGCTCTCGCGGCCGCCGGGTATGGACAGCATGCGCTGAGTGTTGCCCAGGCCGCGGTGGCGCTCCAGCTCGTGGGGTTCGGCCCGGCGCTCTTGCTACTCTCGGTGATTCTGCGCGGGCGCTACCAGCAGGGCCTGCGAGCGGCCGCGCAGCTCAAGCCCATGGCGAATCTGGGGCTTTACGCCGGAATCGGGCTTGCCACCGCGATGCTTGTTTCAGGCTTGAACATTGTCTTCAAGCTGCAGGACCTGGATATGCCGATGCGGGATCTGATCAGGTCGGACGCGGATCTCATCGTGATCGGGATTGCCGCCTTCACCTTTGGTCCGCTATTCGAAGAAATGATTTTCCGGGGCTTTCTGCAACCGCTCTTTGTGAAGACCACCGGTCCGGCGCTGGGTATTCTTGCCACCTCGGTGCTCTTCGCGCTGCCGCACGGCGCGCAATACGGCTGGCACTGGCAGCTTATCCTCATCATCACGATTGCCGGTCTGGTTTTCGGCATCGTCCGCTGGCGTGCGCAATCGACAACGGCATCCACCATCGCGCACGCCTCCTATAACGGATTGCTGCTGCTGGGCGCGATCATCGAGCGGTTCCAGGGCCGCGTCTGATTTCTCCGGGCGCTTCCCCGGTGCTCAGTCCGTTTCCGCCATGCGCGCCGCGAGTTCCACGAACGTTTTTACTCCAACGCCCGTGGGACCTTTCGGCATATACGGTTTCGCCGTTTCGAGCCAGGCCGTGCCCGCGATATCGAGGTGCGCCCAAGGCGTCTCCTCGGCGAATTCCTCGAGAAATTTCGCCGCGGTGCAAGCGCCGCCCCAGCGCCCACCGATATTCGCGATATCCGCGCATTCGCTCTTCAGATACTCCCGGTATTCGGCGTCGAGCGGCATCGGCCACATGCGCTCGCCGGCTGCCCTGGCCGCGTCGGAGATTTGCTTGCCGAATGTCTCGTCGTTCGAAAACAATCCCGTATGCTCATATCCGAGGGCCACCACCACCGCGCCCGTGAGCGTCGCGGCATCCACCAGGTGCGTGCAGTTCCGCCGCTTTGCGTACGTGATGGCGTCGGCAAGAATCAGCCGGCCCTCGGCATCTGTGTTCAATACCTCAATCGTCTTGCCGGAGAGCGATTTGAGGATGTCTCCCGGCCGCATGGCTCGGCCGCCCGGCATATTCTCCACGATGGGGATAAACGCCGAAATTCGGACGTTCGGCTTCAGGGCCGCAATCGCCTTCATCGCGCCCAGCACGGCCGCGCCGCCCGCCATGTCGTACTTCATGCGATCCATATTTTCCGAAGGCTTGATGGAGATTCCGCCAGTGTCGAACGTGACGGCCTTGCCAATCAGCCCTAAATGGACGCTGGTTGCGGCATGCTCCGGCACGTAGGTGAGATGCACAAAGAACGGAGGCTCCTCGCTGCCCGCGGCTACTCCGAGCAGCGCGCCCATTCCCATTTCTTCCATGCGCCCGCGATAGAGCACATCGATTTCGATCCGTGTGCTCTCGGCCAGTTCCTTGGCTTTTTCTACGAGTGCGCGCGGAGGCAGAAGGTTGCCGGGCATGTTCGCGAGCGCCCGCGCGTAGTTGCGCGCTTCCCCGAGCACGCGGCCTTTCGAGAGAGCGCCCTCGAACATCGCGGAGCCGGCTTCCGTCGCGATGCGGAACAGCGCAAAGACATTCTCATCCTTGTCGACGGTCTTGTACTCGCCCACTTCGAAATCGCCGGCCATCGCGCCCTCGGCGATCGCCGTGATGTTTTCCTCGGTGGCGGCCATGGCGTCGAGGCACAATGTAGCGTCAAGAATCGAGTGCTGTTTCAGGGCGCGCACCGCCGCCGCCGCTACTTGCCCGTACAGAGCGGGCGTAGCCTTCTCGCGCTCGCCGCACCCCGCCAGGAGCACCCGCTGCGCGCGCACGCCGTAGACGCGGTGGAGCAGCAAGGTATCGTACGGCTTCGCCTTGAACTCTCCCGTGCGGTAAAACTCCCGGATCATGCCGCCCGTCAGGCGGTCAAGTTCCTCCACCATGGCGGAGTGCGGGTCGCTGGAACCTTTCGCCACCGCGTAGGCGGGCAGCACCACGCAGGCGGCCTGTACTTCCGGGGCTCTCGCGTCCAACAGTTCGAGATTCATGAGTCGCTCCTCCACCCAACTCTAACGCAATGCGCGGGCGATTCCAGCCGCCTAGCGGTACTTATCCCGCACCGCCCGCATCGCCTGGCGGGCCTCGTTTTCCATTGTCCGGTTGCGCTCCGCTTCCCGCTTGTCGTGCAACTGTTTCCCTTTGGCCACGCAAATTTCGATCTTGATGCGTCCGTTCTTGAGGTAAAGCTTTGTCGGGATGAGCGCAAGCCCCTTTTCGCGGGTCTTCTCAAGCAGCTTATCGATCTCGGCCCGGTGCAGCAGCAGCTTCCGCTCCCGGTCGGGTTTATGGTTCATGATGTTGCCGTGGGAGTATTCGCTGATGTGCGCGTTCACCAGCCAGGCTTCATGATTGACGACCTTCGCGTAGGCTTCGCGCAACTGTACCTTGCCCGCCCGAGCCGCCTTTACCTCGGTGCCGGAGAGAGCGAGGCCGGCCTCGAAACCTTCGAGCAGGTGGTAATCGTGCCGCGCCTTGCGGTTCTCGCTCA
>CAZXBZ010000270.1:0-5520 GCA_964639135.1 uncultured Solibacteraceae bacterium
AATCAATCGGATAGGACATTTTCAAGGGAGGACTTGGTTCTCCTGGAGAACAGGCTCCTAGACTGGACCCGCCGTACCGCCCTTGAGTGTTTCCACGAACTCCACTGCCCTTCCCCGCGGCGTCCCCTGGAGTGCGCCGTCGCGAACGGCAATCTGGCCGCGAAGCACGGTATGGACGGGCCAGCCCTTCAATTCCCGGCCTTCGTAGGGGCTCCAGCCGCACTTGCTCGCGATCCACTCGCGTTTGAGAACCTCGCTCCGCTTCAAGTCCACGATGGCGAAATCGGCATCATAGCCACGAACGATGCGGCCTTTACGCGCGATGCCGAAGATGCGCGCGGGCCCGGCGCTGGTGAGATCGGCTAGCCGCTGTAAGCTCAGCTGGCCATTCAGGACATGCGTCAGCATCACGGGCAGCAGCGTCTGCACGCCGGTCATGCCGGAGGGGCTTTGCGGATAGGGCAGCGCTTTCTCTTCGAGCGTGTGAGGCGCGTGGTCGCTGCCGAGCACGTCGACCGTACCATCCTGAACACCTTGCCAGAGAGCATTCTGGTGCTCCATGCCGCGAATCGGCGGATTCATCTGCGCGAGCGAACCCAGGCGCTCGTAACATTCCGGCGCGCTGAACGTGAGGTGCTGCGGCGTAACTTCCACGGTGGCCAAGTGCTTCCACGCACCGAGTAATTCAATCTCCTGTCCGGTGGTGACGTGCAACACATGAACGCGGCGTCCCGAGCGCGCGGCCAGCGAAAGAAGGCGCTCGGTGGCAAGAACAGCGCTTGTGTGGTCTCGCCATTCGGGATGGAAACGCGCATGGCGGCCTTCGGCGGCCAGCGGCTTGCGCTCACGCATGCGGGCTTCGTCCTCGCAATGAACGGAAACACGGCGCGTGCCGTGCGCGAGCACACGCCCGATATCCGCATCGCTCTCGACCAGCAGATCCCCGGTGGAACTGCCCATGAAGATTTTCACTCCGGCGCAGCCGGGCAGACGCTCCCATTCGGCGAGTTTCTCCGCGTTTTCAGACGTTGCACCGATGAAGAAGGCATGGTCGCACCACGCACGGCCGCTCGCGCGGCGCAACTTGTCGTCTAGAGCTTCCAAGGACGTGGTGGATGGCTTCGTGTTGGGCATCTCGAAAATGGCCGTCACGCCGCCTAGGATTGCCGACCGGGTTCCGCTTTCGAGGTCTTCCTTGTGTTCGAGCCCTGGCTCGCGGAAGTGAACCTGCGTATCGATCACTCCCGGGAGAACCAGCAGCCCCGCCGCGTCGAGACGTTCGGCGGCCGCCGCCGAGGCGAGCGCCCCAAGCGTTTCGATACGCCCGCCGCGGATGCCGATGTCGAGCGTCTCCACTCCACCCGGCGTGAATACCTCTCCGCCCGATATCACTAAGTCGTAAGGCTGCATGCACTCACCACTTTAGCGGGTGGGGGGATGTTTTGCGACGGATCCCGGCGACTCCGTGGCGGGCACTGGCCGCGCTCCGCGGCTTACCATACGAAGACCTGGACGGTTGCGGGGGAGCGGTCCCTGCCGGTTTGCGCGCGCTCGGTATCGTAGACGCCCATGGATCTCTGGTTGCGCAGACTGTCGTAGGGGTTGGTCCAGCCGGCGGTTTTCCACTGCGCGACCTCGTGATCGAGCACCTTCGGCTGGAACTTGACGAGGGTCGCCTCCGCGCGCGCGGCATCGGGCTTTTCCGACGTCACGGCGACAAGTGACGACCCGCGGCGAACGGCTTCCTCAAATTCACCCACATTGGGCTTCACCAGGCCGGTAATGCCCAGGATATCGGTTTCAGGCGCTTGCGATTCCCCAAAATCCGCGGGGTTCACCAGCCGCACTTCGCCCGCCGTGAACCCCTCCCCGAGCAACGCATCCACGGCCTTCTTCGCCGCTTCCGGGCTGTCGTAGAGAGCCACCAAAGTTTGTCCCATCACACTTCTCCTTTCCTACTCTCGTTATGTGAGAGAGGCCGGACGGGAAGTGTTTCGCCGGCGCCCGCGGCCGATGGGAATACGAAGGGCGCTGACGGCCGCCCAGCCGCGGGAATCCCCGCGCACCGGAACGGCCGCCAGCGCCCTATGCCTCAGGCCAGACTGGCTGGACTACCAGAGGAGTTTCAATCCAATCTGTACCGATCTTCCCGCGCCCGCGCCGGTTATTTGACCGTAGCGGGGATTCGCCAGTTGCCCGACAGGGTTATTGAAGTTCGCGTGGTTGAACAGGTTCGTGAACTCCCCGCGTAACTGGAAGCGCACGGTCTCCGTGAGATCGACGTCCTTCAAGAGAGCCGTATCGACCGTCGCCAGGCCGGGTCCGGAAAACATATTTCGGGAAGCGTTGCCATAGCGGCCAACGGACGGCATGGCAAACGCGGCGGTGTTGAAGAATTGCGCCAGCTTGTCGTCTTTCGACGAATGGCTCCGGCTATAGTCTCCGACGATATCAGGGAGATACTCGCTCTCGCACGTCGTGCCGTCGAGAGCCGTATTCTGATTCGTGGCCACATACACCGGAAGTCCGGATTGCAGGCTGGCGATCCCCGAGATGCTCCACCCGCCGAATACCCGGCCCAGGAAGCCTTTCTCTCCCTTGAAGACGTCGGGGGTATAGATCGCGCTGGCCACCGCGGAATGGCGGCGGTCAAAGTCGCTCCGGCCTCTGCCCGCCCTGACATCGTAAGGGTTAGCCAGACAACCGCCGAGGCTTGTCGTGGAACTCGAATCGAGCGACTTACCCAGGGTATAGTTCGCCGAAATCTGGAGCCCGCTGGAGAATTGCTTGTTGACCTCGAATTGCGCGGATTGATAGGAAGCCGTGAACGCATTGTCGAGGTAATAGCCCTGCGGCCCATAGATTCCCGGGGCGAACGGCACGCGGCTCTCCGCATTCTCTTCCGTGGAGAGGGGCTGGCCTTGAGCGTTTGTACCCGGCACGTAGAGCGCCGCATTGAACGGACGATAGGCCGCCAGTTTAATCGTTGACTTGCCGATGTAGGCTCCCGAGACCATCCAGCTTCGGCCCAATTGACGCTGCACGCTGAAGTTCCAGGAGTTCACGTAAGTGGACCGGAAGTTCCGCGTCTGCGGCCCGAACAGACCATTGATCGGATAGGTGAACGTGAAGGCGTTCGGATCGATGAAGGCCGGCGGCGCGGTGGCTCCGACGCTTCCAAACGGGTTCGACAACTGACCGTTGGCGAACGAGCGGCTGCCGCCATAAAACGGAGGGTTCTCCTGGGCGACAGAATCCGTATTGAGGGTGTCGTAGAACAGGCCATAGGCGCCACGCACCGACGTTCTGCCGTCTCCAAAAACGTCCCAGGCAAAACCGACGCGCGGTGCGAAGTTGTTCTTGTCCGTGTCGTAAAGACCGCGCGGCAGGTCACCGGGAAACAGCATCCCGACTGGAGCGCTAGGGAATGTTGCCGAATGCACGGAAGCATCCGGATAAACCGTATTGACACGGTTATACTTATCCTGCCAGGGTATCGGCAATTCGTAACGCAAGCCTAGATTGAGCGTCAGCCGCGATGTGGCTCTCCAATCGTCCTGGATATAAAGAGCGTAGAAACGGCCGTCGCCGTCGTTGTCACGTACGCCATTGGTCACGGAGAGTTGCTGGTAAGTGCCTAACAGGAAATCGGCGAACGAATCCCCAAGTGACGCGGAACCACTGCCGGTGCGCTGTCCGTTAAAAGAGAATATCGGCGGGCCGAGAAACGACTGGAAGAAGGAAAGATCCATGATCTCGCCGCCGAACTTCAACGTGTGCCCGCCCAGAATCCAACTGAAATTATCTTGAATCTGGTACGTATTCGAGACAAATTTCACCGGCCCTCCGGAATTGAGATTGAACCTCCCCGCCACCCGGAATTGCGGGCTGCCGCCATTCGTGTAGACCGGCATACCCGTGATGCCGAGTTCAGCCGGCGTGCGGGTCTGGAGCGGTTTGTCGAACGAAAAAGATCGTGTAAACCCTAGCGTTAGTTGATTCAACGTGGTGGCCGAAGTGGTCCACACGTGGTTCAAGCCAGCGTTCTGCGCGCGCGGAGTGCGGGTGCGCCCAGACCATCCTGGGATATTCGAGCTGTATCCCAACTCGTTTTCCGCCATTTTGTTCTCATTGAGATAGTAATGGACGAAAAGGCTTTGGCTATCGGTAATATTCAAATCATGCCGCAGCATGAAAAGAGATGCATCGCGAGTGGCGCTGCCCACCGTGGGAAGCGCGCCCCCGGAACCCGTGGGGACGAAACCAAGAAGTTTCGCCGCGACCGGGTCGATCATCGAACTTGGAATCCGGTTATTCGCAAAAGGCTGGCCCGTACCCGGATCCACCAACTGTTTGCCCAGCCCGGAAAAATCACCACTGGCCTCGGCTTGCGTCGGAGGGAAGAAGGAAGTCTCGGAGGCTTGCCTGCGATCTTTCGTGGATTCCCACGTGCCGAACAGAAACGCCTTGTTTCTCTTGAGCGGACCACCCGCCGCGATACCGTACTGGTTCTGGATCAGGTTCGGACGCGCACCCTGAAAGAAGCTCCGCGCGTTCAGGTTGTCGTTCCGCAGGAACTCCCAGGCGGCGCCATGGAAATCGTTCGTGCCCTGGCGGCTCACCACCGTCACATTCGCTCCGGCGTTGCGGCCGCTCTCGGCGGAAAACGTGCTGGTTTGAATCCTGAACTCCTGCACCGCGTCGGGCGGTGGCACGTTGAGCCCGGTATTACGGGACGGATTATTGAAATACGTCCCATTGAAGCGGTTGTAATTCATGTTGCCGCGCGAACCGTTCACATTCATGCGCGGACCTCCGCGGGCATCGGTGACATCGGAATTATCGGGCGCCACCACGCCGCTTACGCCGGGCAGCGTCGCCGCGAGGCGCATAATGTTCCGTCCGCTTAGCGGCAGATCCACCAGGCGGCGATCGTCAATCGACGAAGCGATTTGAGATGACCGTGTATCGACGAGCGCGGTCTCCGCCGTGACCTCAACCGCCTCGGTCACCTGGCCGAGTTGCAGAACGATATCGGTGCGCACGTTTGCGTCCACGCCCAGCGTGATGGCCGAGGTGCGCGCGAGCCTGAAGCCGGCGGCTTCCGCGGATACGCTGTAGGTGCCTGGGGAGAGCCCCAGTACCTGATAGAAGCCCGACTCGTCACTGGACGTCGTTCGCACGGCGCCCGTCAATTGATTAGCGAGTGTAATCGCGGCCTGGGCAACAGCAGCGCCGCTCGGATCCTTCACAAATCCGCTAATCGTCCCATTGGTCTGCGCCCACATCGAGGCGCAGAATAAAAGGGCGAAACAAATTCGAATGACTCTCAACAGTAGCCCCTTCCTTACTGTGTGCAAGTATACTCTCTTATCCACTTGGATTCTAACCTGGACTCTTAAAGTTCACAAACGTGAGCACTCACCGCGTCCCGTCAGCCGCGATCCGCGCCGTGATTCCGGCGCACCCGCGCACGCTGGCCAAGATCGATGGAGAGTTACAACTCGACGTGGCGGCGTC
>CAZXBZ010000271.1:0-5470 GCA_964639135.1 uncultured Solibacteraceae bacterium
GCCCCCACCTCGAGCCGGCCGTCGATGCGGACGATTTCGCTCGGTCGGACCACCGCGGGTCCGATCTCGAGTGTGTTGAAACCCTGCATGCTGAATGTGAGGGTATACGCACCCGATTTCAGCCCGGCGGCCTCATATTCGCCAAGATCGTTGGTGGTGATCCTCCGCTCGGCGTTTGTTCCCCTGTCCGTGATGGTTACGCTGGCTCCTGGAATGCGCGCGCCGGAAAAATCCGTTACCGCGCCGCGAATCGTTCCGAGGTCGGACCCCTGTCCCCAAAGCCGCGCGGGCATTGACGCCATGAGCACGGCCGCGAGGCAGGCGATGACAAGCCGGTTTCTTATTGTGTGACACATAACCTTTTCCCCTGTCTATTGAAACTCGCAAAACACCGCGTTCCACGCGGTTGCCGTATCGTAACACGCGCTGATAGTGCGTTCAATCCTAAAGTATTCAAAGGAGATAGGCGATTATAGCCAGATTCTTGCGCCGCCTTGTGACGCGGCGGGCGGGCGTGAATTTTCATCGGATTCGATAAAGGACCATTTGGTATGATATCGGATTGCGGATTCAACGATTGATCTCTCGCGGGATGGCTCTTTGCTGGCTTTTGTCGGCCATCCTGCCCGGCATGTGTCTGGCGCGGGCCGCCAGTGGCTCCGAGGCGGATATCGCGGAGGCGGCTTCGCGCGAGGGGAGCGTGGAGAAGGGTGACTCTCCCGCTACGCGGAAAGAGGTCGTTGTCGTGACGGGTACGTTTACTCCCGTTCCACTGGAGGAGAGCGAACGCGCCGTGGATTCACTCAACGTCGCCGAATCTCCGTTGCTTTACGACACCTTCACCGACTACCTTAAGCTTCTGCCCGCGCTCGACCTGCGCCAGCGCGGCCAGAACGGCATACAAGGCGATCTCTCCATCCGGGGCGGCTCCTTCGGGCAGACGCTCATCCTGCTCGATGGCGTTCGCATGAACGACGCCCAAACGGGCCATCATAATCTGGATTTGCCGCTTCCGCTGGAAGCTCTTGAAAGTATCGAGGTTCTTCGCGGAGCGGGCTCTACCCTCTACGGAGCGGATGCCGTGGGCGGCGTCGTGAACTTCCGCACTCGCCGTCCCGAGGTATCAGAGGTCCGGCTGCGCGGCGCGCTTGGGAATTTTGGTTCCAATCAGCAGCGCGTGACGGCCAGCCTTGTCCGCGGGAAATTTTTCGAACAACTCGCGGCCTCCCGTGATTTCTCGACGGGTTTCATCCCGAACCGGGATTACAGAAATGGGCTGGTCTCCTCGGTCACTCACGTGGAGACCGGGCTCGGGTTCACGCGGGTGACGCTGGGCGCGATGGATCGCCCTTTTGGCGCGCAAGGCTTCTATGGCGACTACAATTCCTGGGAGCGGACCAAGTCTTGGATCGCCACGGCCAGCCAGGAATTGGGCGCGAATACCGTCGCCGGGTTCAGCTACCATCGGCACACGGATTTGTTCGTGCTCTATCGCGACCGCCCGTCGGCTTATATGAACCATCACATTTCGGATACCTGGCTGGCGGATTTCCGGCGCAGTGATGAGTTCGGGCCTAACGGCCGTCTGCACTATGGGTTTGAGAGTCTGCACGACGGCATCGTCAGCACAAACCTGGGCGCGCACAGCCGGAACCGGCAATCCATTTATGTAAACTACGACCTTCGCGCGGCCGGCCGCTTTTCGGTCTCGACCGGCGTCCGTTACGAGCTCTTCAACGCGTGGAGCGGCCAGCTAAGCCCCGCCTTGTCCATGGGTTACTGGCTTTCATCCCACGCCAAGCTGCGCGCGAGCGTCAGCCGCGCTTATCGCGTGCCCAGCTTTACCGATCTCTACTACCACGACCCCGCGAATGCCGGGAATCCGGATCTCCGTCCGGAGCGCGCCATCGGCTACGAAGCGGGTCTCGATTGGAACGCCGCCGGCGGTATCGATGGCGAAGTGACGGTATTCCAGCGCCGGGAACGGGACGGTATCGATTTTGTGCGCGCCTCGCCCGCCGACATCTGGCACGCCCAAAACTTCCAGCGGCTCCGTTTCACCGGGGTGGAATCGGCGGTCCGCTGGCGCTACCGCCCGCGTGCGAGCGTTGAACTTGCCTACGCCGCGCTTCACGGCGCGCAAAGCATTCTCGATGGGATGCAATCCCGTTACGTGTTTAACTATCCCGCTCAACAAGCGGTCGCCACCTGGCAAGCCGCCTTGGCGGGCGATTTCGCTATCCGGACACGGTTCGGGGTTACCAAACGGCTGGAGCGGAGCGCGTACACCGTGTGGGATCTCTCGCTTGCCCACCACGGGCGGCGCATTCGTCCGTTCGTGCAATTCACGAACCTCGGTGATAGCCTGTATGAAGAAATACCGGGCGTGCCATTGCCGGGCCGCGGTATTTTAGGCGGTATTGAAGTAGTTCTCTATACAAAGCGCCGTTGAGCGAACGAAACCTGGAAACGCTTGCGAACGCCTTACACTATGTAAGACGCGCATCCCATTTCCGCCGTACCCTTCAAATGCCGTTTCATCGTCTCCAACTTTCCGAGAGGCTTATCCCTTAGCGCGATGTTCGTTATACACCGGGAGTTCGGAGGACGCCTCATCCGCGCGGTCTTGCTTGCCGCGCTTTGCCTGCCGGCGTTCGCCCAGTTCGAGGCTCCGCCCGGCGCGGCGCCGGTGAAGGATGCCGTGCGCTTCGAGGTTAGTGAAACGCTCTTCACGGCGATGGCGGCCATCAACGCCGCCGGTTACGACGAGGAGATTGATAGCCCTAGCAATCATCCGGCCCGCCTCTGGGTTCGTGAGCAACTCAAAAAGAAGAATCCAGAACTGCTCGCCGATATCAAGCTCTTCTACGAAGAGCATCGGAAGGCGAACTGGCAGGAAGAGCTTAGCCAGTACATCTCTTTCGCGTTGTTGAACCAGGGGCCGCCGGATTTCGAGCCGATGTTTATCTGGAATGAAATGCCTCCGGATACCCAGGAACTTCGCGGCTTCGAGGATTTCATGAGGCTCTTCTATCAGGAAGCGGATGTTGCTTCCTTGTGGCGTGAGGTGGAGCCGCGGTTCGAGCCTCTGCTCGAGAAATATCAGCCCCAGGTGGCCGACACTATCCTGAAGGCCAATGCGTATCTTCGAAATCCCACCAGCGGGGCAAGCCGGCGCAGTTTCCAGATTGTGCTGGATCTGTTGGGCGCTCCCAACCGCGTGGAGACGCGGGCCTACGACGACCTCGCCTTTGTCGTGATCACCCCAACACAGGAATTTCCGCGCCAGCGCCTGTTGATTGCCTACTTGCACTACCTGGTTGACCCGGTTGTCTACCGTTTCCGCCCGGAACTCGAGCCCAAGCGCGCCATCGGTGATTTTGCGCTGCGCGCCCCCGCGCTCGGGATGGCCTACAAAGAGGATTTCGCGCTTCTCGCATCCGCCAGTCTTGTGCGGGCAATCGCCGCCCGCATGGATCCGATGCCGGCCGCCGCGCGCGAGGCGATGGTGCGCGAGGCGACCGCGCAAGGCTTCGTCCTCACCCCGTTTTTCTTCGAAGAACTCGCGAAGTTTGAAAAACAGCCAGCGAATCTCCGTTTTTATTTCGAGGAAATGGTGAAGAACCTCGATATCTACAAGGAAAACGACCGGCTCAAGGACGTCACGTTTCTCGAAAATCCGCGGCAAAAAGTGGTTCGCGAAGCCAGGATGATCGAATTGAGCGAGGCGCAGAAACGCCTTGAGACCGCGGAAGAGCTCCTCTACGAGAAGAAGGATTACGCGGGAGCCAAGGCGATCTATCTGGAACTCTCGCGTGATTCCAGCCAGCGAGCCATGCAGTCCCGGGCCTTTTTCGGGCTTGCGCGCATCGCTGTTCTTGAACGTCAGGCCGAGACCGCGATTCCGCTGTTCCAGCGAGCGCTGGAGTATTCCCCGGATCCATCCACCAAAGCCTGGAGCCTGATCTATCTCGGCCGGCTGGCGGACGTGGAGGGAGACGCCAGAAAGGCAGCCGCGTATTTCGAAGCGGCGCTCCAAGTCGCCGGACTTACCCGGCCGGCCCGGGCCGCGGCGGAGAAGGGCCTTGAACAGGCGCGCAAAGAGCGCCCATAACATACACTAATTGAAGAGGAACGAACGAGATGAAGAAATCCATTCAATTCCTGCTTGCCCTGGCCACGTTTGGCGCGCTTACGCTCTCCGCATTTGCCCAGGGCCCGCAGCCAAAGTCGCAAAAGGAAGTGGACGCTCTCATGGCGATCCAGGCGGCGACCACCGCCGATGGCCGTATCGAAGCGTCACAAAAGCTCATTCAGGATTTCGCGGATACGCAATTCAAGTCCTGGGCGCTCTCCATCATCATGCAGAGCTATGAGATGAAGCAGGACATCCCGAATATGATCGTCTACGCCGAGCAGACTCTGGCGTCGAAGCCGTCGGAGATCGAGGCCGCCACCGCGCACATCCGCATCGCCAATGGCGTGGTCCGCCAGACCAAGGAATTTGATCTCGACCGTGAAGAGAAGCTGCAACGCGTCAAGGAAAGCGCCGAACAAGGCATTGCCCTGCTCGGGACGGCGAAGAAGCCGAATCCGGAATTCCCGGACGCCGACTGGGCAGCTTACGTGAAGGCCGAGGAAGCGATGGCGAACGATGCGCTGGCCCAGGCGGAGTTTGTTCGCAAGAAGTACGCCGAGGCCGCCGAGTATTTTAAGAAAGCCATTGCGGCGCAGCCCGACCCGGTGCGAATGCTGAAGGCGGGCAATGCGTACCGCCTCGCAAAGCAATACGACGAGGCGATCGGCATGTTCGACGCGGCGATCGCCAGCCCGGACGCGAGCGACCAGGTGAAGAGCCTCGCCAACAACGAGAAGAAGCAGGCGATCGAAGCCAAAGCGTCTGGAGCGTAGCCGTTCGGCGATCCGGCAATTGCCGCAAGGCTACCGTATCCGCGGCAGGGCCGTGCAATTTGGAGTGGGATGGAACCGGACTGGCAGCAACTGGAGCGGACGATCCGCTACGCCTTCCACGATCGAAACCTTCTGCGGAGGGCGCTCACGCACAAGTCGTTTGTGCCCTCCGCCGCGCCGGATCCTCGCGACGCTCACCCTCATAACGAGCGCTTCGAATTTTTTGGGGACGCGGTGCTTTCCTTCACGGCGAGCGAAATTCTCCTCACCCGGTATCCCGACGCGCAAGAGGGCCGGCTTTCCAAACTGAAGAATCATCTCGTGAGCAAGAGCCACCTCACGATGGTGGCGCGCACCATCCGCTTGGGCGATTATCTGCTGCTCGGCAAGGGCGAGGAACTCACCGGCGGCCGCGCGAA
The DNA here is from genome assembly GCA_964639135.1 of uncultured Solibacteraceae bacterium. Lineage (GTDB taxonomy): Bacteria > Acidobacteriota > Terriglobia > Bryobacterales > Bryobacteraceae > JACTMJ01. The sequence continues at coordinate 5,331 of CAZXBZ010000271.1, forward strand.
ACAGAAGCTTCTGGGCAACGCCATGGAAGCGCTGCTCGCGGCGATCTACCTCGATGGCGGCCTTGGGCCGGCGCAATCCTTCGTGGAAACGTTCATCGTGGCGGAGTTCGATAAGACTGTCGGCCAGATTCAGGAGGCGC
>CAZXBZ010000272.1:0-5465 GCA_964639135.1 uncultured Solibacteraceae bacterium
GAAGCGCTCGAATAATTCCGGCATCGATTCGAGAGCCTCCACCAGGGAGAAGGCCCGGATGCTGCGTCCGGAACCTTGCGCCAAACCGGAATCGCCGTCGCCGCCCAGAACAAAAACGGGCCGTGAAAAGCGTTCCACCAGGCGGCCGGCCACGATGCCCACCACCCCGCGATGCCACTCCATGCCGCTAAAAACCAGCGCCATGTCCGAATCGCCGGGGGGCCTGCGGGCGCACTCCTCGAGGATGCGCTCCTCGATCTCGCGTTCGGTCGCCTGCCTTTCCGCGTTCAGTGTATTCAGGGCCTCGGCAATCTCTCGCGCCCGGCCGGCGTCCCGCGTCAGAAACATTTCCACCACGTCGCCCGCGTCGGCCATCCGCCCCGCGGCGTTGATGCGCGGCGCGAGGCGGAACCCGACCTGCCCCGCGGTCGGCACCTCCCCCGGCTTCAATCCCGCCACCTCCATCAGCGCGGCAAGCCCCGCGCTCGCGGGGCCCCGGAGGCCCTCGAGCCCCAGCCGGACAAGAGTCCGGTTCTCGCCGGTCAGCGGCACGACGTCGGCCACCGTCCCGATAGCCACCAGTTTCAGAAGGGAAAGCAGCAGGCGGTCCTGCTTGCTCCGCGCCCAGCCGGATTCCGCCAGCAAGCCCTGGATGAGCTTGAACGTCACGCCAACCCCGCAGAGCGATCGCTCCGGATAGGTGGAGTCCCGCCGGTTCGGGTTCAGCACGGCGTGCGCCGGGGGAAGATCATCCCCTGGCACGTGGTGATCCGTCACGATCAGGTCGATTCCGAGCCGCCGCGCGAGCGCCGCTTCATCCGCGGCCCGGATGCCGGTGTCCACGCTGATAATGAGCCGCGTTCCGAGCGCGGCTTCCCGTTCGATCACGTCCGCGTGAATGCCGTAGCCGTCTCTCAGGCGATGCGGGATATGACAGGCGGGAGCAGCACCCAGCAGACGCAGTGCCGCGGCGAGAATCGAGACCGAGGTAGTGCCGTCGGCATCGTAATCGCCGTACAGCAGAATGCGCTCACCGCCGCGAATCGCCGCCGCGATACGGTCCACCGCGGCGCGCATGTCGCGAAACGCGAAGGGGTCGTGCAGCCGCGAGAATTCCGGCCGCAGAAACTCGCCGGCGGCCCGCGCGTCGCGGTACCCGCGCTGCCAGAGCACGGCCGCCACCGGGGCGCTCACTCCCAGTTGTCTCGCGAAATCGGCGAGCCCCTCTCCGGGCGGTTCGGCGAATATCCAGCGCGCGGCTACGGGCATTGGCGAAACAGACCGCTAATTCCGCGAAAAATAGCCGCCCATGTGCTCATCCGGATCTTCGTTGTAATCGCCGGAGAGGTTCACCGCGTCGATCTCGTCCCGCAGATCGAGAAATTCGCGGTACCAGTCCGCTTCAAGGTAATAGAAATACGTGTTGCCCCCGTAGTCGAACGAGAGATCCAGGGACCCCACCAGCCCCGCGAAAACATTCATCTCTCGCAGCGTGATCGTCATTTCCTGACGCTCGTCTTCCTCAACCGCCGATTCCTCCAAATCCTGCAGTGCGTCTTCCACGTCCTCTTCGCGGAACGTCAGCGTGTGCATCACCATCAGACGAACTTGCAACTGTGAGGCGCACTGGAGAAAACCCCGAAAATCCGGGTGTGCCTCGGCATCCCAGAAGATCGAGTGCTCCGGATCCGCGTGGCGGCTCTCACTCGCGAATATCACGAATTCCCCCGCGCGCAGTTCGTCGGTGATCTCCTGCCTCAAGGAATCCAGGTTCTGCTCCATTTATCTACGCCTCCTGGGGAACGGATCCCGCAAAAAGAGCCGCCGTGCGCTCTCATGCGGCTTATGAGATGAAAACGCCCTCGCGCTCGCCCAGGTCACGCGCCGATGGCGTCACGATGGCCTTGGGCTTCAAGCGAATCTTGCGCTTCGCGGCAACCGCCTCGCGCACATCGTTTTCGCACACGAAATCAACGGCCAGCCCGGCCGCGGAGTCCGATTGCGGCGGCGAGGTCACGCCCGCCGGCGCGGCGTTCTCGCTGGAGCCGGCGGCAGCCGGAGGGGCCGTCTGACTTGTCGTCTCACAACAACAGCCCGGCGCGGGCGCGGTGATTTTCGATCTTCGGAAGAGAAACTGGTCCACGACGTCCGCCGTGGCCGCCGCGGAGGAGAGAACTTCCGGCCGCCGTGTGGCTGCTCCAGACGGTGGGGCGGAGCTTTCCAGCGCGGGAACGGAAGAACCCGCGGAAACCACCGAGATCCCCTTCGAGGCAAGATATTGCTCCACGGCCTCCGCCACCTTCTGGCGCTCCACGCCGCCGGCCCCGCCCGAGGGAACGCTCGCGGCCGCCAGCGGAGTCTTCGCTTCCGTCACCGGCTCCGGCGCGGCGCTCATCAGGCTCTCCGCGCTGGCTTCGAACGCCTCGGAAGCCTTGCGCGCCACATAGGCAATGCGTTTGATATTCATCAAGTGCTGAGGTCCCACGTTGTCCGAGGTAATGTTGCCGGCGATCGCCCCGCACCCGAGCGTCATCGAGGGGAAAACGTTCGTTGTAATCCCCGTCGAGCCTTGTGGCGACGCCGTATTCACCAGCACACGAAACGCCGGCATCCGCAGCCCGTACTCGCGAATCCGCGCTTCATCGTGCGAGTGGATTACCGTCGTATGGCCCATCCCGCCGAACTGAAGCACTTTCTCGCACGCGTCGAGCGCGGCCGCGAAATCGGGAACGAACAGCAGCGACAGCACCGGCGAGAGCTTCTCCGCCGACAGGGGATGCTCCTTCCCCACTCCCTTCACTTCGCAAGCGAGAATTCGCGTATCCTCCGGCACCGCGAAGCCCGCCAGGCGCGCGATCACCCGCGGAGACCTTCCCACGCAGTCTGGATTGATGCGGCCGTTCGGCAGAATCAGCGTCTTTTCGAGAGCCTTTCCCTGGGCTTCGTCACACACGAAGGCCTTGCGCGCACGCAACTCCGAGAGCACTGTCGCACGCAGCGATTCCTGGCTCACCAGCATTTGTTCGCTCGAACACACCGTGCCGTAATCGAAGGATTTCCCTTCGATGATGAGTTCCACCGCTTCCGGAATATTCGCCGTCGTATCGAGCAATACGGGCACGTTCCCGGGGCCGACGCCGAACGCCGGTTTCCCGCTCGAATACGCCGCACGCACGAGGCCCGAGCCGCCGGTCGCGAGGATCGCGGCGATCTTCGGGTGCCTCATCAGTTGCTGCGTCGTCTCCTGTGAAGTCAGCGTCAGGCATCCGATGATGCCCTCCGGTGCCCCGGCGGCCACGGCTGCCCGGTGCAGCAGGTCGATGGTTTCGCAAGTCGAACGCCGTGCATACGGGTGGGGGCTGTGTACCACCGCGTTCCCGGATTTCAGGGCGATGATGCTCTTGAAGATTGCCGTGGAAGTCGGGTTCGTTGTCGGCAGAATCGCACCGATCACCCCCATCGGCGTTCCCACTTCCATCAGTTTCTTTTCGGGGATTTCACGCAGAACGCCCACCGTCTTCATCCCGCGAATCGTTCGGGGCAGCAGGTCCGCGTTCAGCAGGTTCTTGGCGGTCTTGTCCGGGACGTTGCCGTATCCGGTCTCCTCAACCGCCATCTCGGCCAGCCGGCGGGCATGCGCGCGGCCCGTCTCGCCCATGGCTTCGACCACCGCGTCGATCCGTTCCTGGCTGAATTTCCGGAATTTGAGAAAGGCTTGGTGCGCCGACTCCACTTTGTCGCGGAGTTCCTGAATCGAGAGGAGATCGATGTCCTGAATCATGGCCTGCCGATGCCGCCCGGAGGCGGCCTTCCGAGGAGAGCGATACCCGTCAGCCACCGGCGTCACATTCGCCGGAATCGCCGGTCAGCCGGCTACTTTTTGCTGTTATCCTTCGCGGCTTCCTTGGGCGCTTCCTTCATCCCGCCCGGCAACACACGCTCCACATCGTCGTGCGGCCGCGGAATCACGTGGACTCCCACGAGTTCCCCGACGCGCCGTACCGCCGCGGCGCCGGCGTCGGTCGCGGCCTTTACCGCGCCCACATCGCCGCGCACGGTCACCGTCACCAATCCGGCGCCGACATATTCCTTCGACACCAGCACGACGTTCGCCGCCTTCACCATCGCGTCGGCCGCCTCGATTGCGCCGATAAACCCCTTTGTTTCTATCAATCCAAGGGCTTCCATGTTATTGCCTGCCACCGTGTAGAGTTACTCCGATGTTTCAAGGTATCACAGCCCCGCGCGAGCCGGGGCGGGAAACCGCAGCGCGGCGAGGATCGCCGACGTGACCTGCTCCGCCAGCGCCCTGGACCCAGCCTCCGTGAAATGAACGTTTTGCGGCCGCTGGAGCTCCGCAAGCCTCGCGTTAGCCGCGGAGTAAAGGTCGTTCACGGCCACCCCCTCGCGCTTCATCACCCGCAGCGCCGCCGCGTTGTAGCGCACCACATCCCCCGGCATTCGCTTTGGACCATTCAGCGGACCGGGCACGGGAGTGCTCGATGCCCAAATCAGACACGCCCCCGTCCGCTTCAGACGCCACACCAACCGGCCCAGATTGCGTTCATACTGCGGGAGGTCCACCTGGAGCTGGTCGTCAAACATGTATTTCACATCGTGCAGACCCCAGTTGAAATGGATGGCATCCCAGCGGCCCTTCCCCAGCCATTCGTCGATATTCTCGATGCCTTTCGGCGTGGGTCCCGCGTTCGTGGGAATGCGGTGGACGTTGACCTTCCCCGTCAGCATCTCGCGAACGTACAGCGTGTAGCCAATCGAAATGGAATCGCCGATTAGCAGCACGCGAGGCAGCCCCGGCGCATCCTCGATCACCACAAACGCGGGATTCTCGGGCGCCGCTCCCGCTTCGGGCGTCGCCGCCCCCGTGCTCATCACGCCCGCGCCGGCCAGGCTCGCCATTGCCGCTCGCCTCGATAGTCCCATTCACGCCTCCATGCTTCCGACCTCACAAATATCACAACGTGGCGGTAACCGGCCCCCCCCCGGCGGCCGCGCGGGCATTCGCGTTACGATCAACGGCGAGGGAACCCCATGCCACGCTACGCCTTTCGCCTCCGAGTGAAGCCCGAAGCCATCGCGCGATACGAGCTGGAACACACGCGAGTGTGGCCGGAACTTCTCGCGAGACTGAAAGAGGCGGGCATCTCCGATTACTCGATCTTCCGGCGCGGACAGGAACTGATTCTCGTCCTGCGCGTCGATAACTTCGAGGCCGCATGGAACAAACTCGACGAAGATCCCGTAAACCAGCGCTGGCAGGCCTTCATGGCGCCCCTTTTCGAACCGCTCGAGCCGCTCGAACCTGGCGAACGCTTCCCCATGTTCCGCGAGGTCTTCCACCTCGAATAACCTCGATCCAGGCCGCCGCCGTGCTCGGGACGCGGCGGCCAGGCCGCGCGAACCCCCATGCTATGCTGAGAACCGTGAAACGGGCCGGGTTGGGC
>CAZXBZ010000273.1:0-5451 GCA_964639135.1 uncultured Solibacteraceae bacterium
AAGAACTGGTCCTGCGCCGCGTTCACCATGTACTTTGGCATGGTGTAACGCTCTCGGTACGCGTAGGGATCGACGATCGCCATCATGGCGCGGAACTCCGGATCTTCAATGCGGTCCATGATGCCTTCGCGGAAGTAATCGCCCACCGCCGTCGCCCAGAAGCCGTACTTGCGGTAGTGGTAGACGAAGCTCTTCTCGATATTCAGAAGGTCGATCACGATGGGTACGACACCCGTCACGCGCTTGTCCGCGGCTGCCGTCGTCCAGGCGGTCCAGCCGCGCTTCGAAGCGCCCGCCACCACGAATCTGTTCACGGCCGCGCGGCCGCCCCGCTCCGTGGCGGAAAAAGCCGTTATCGTATCCATCGCGCGCACCGCCGCCTTGGTCATCGGGAGGCGCGCCAGCCATTTCGGATCCTTCGAACCTTCGAGATACCGCCGCCAGCCGTAGGAGATCAATTCGTCCTCCTTGCGCGGGCCGTAATCGTCGTTCTTGAAGATCAGCGGCTGGTTCGGGACCATGCGCAACTCGGTCACAACGCTCCCGCTATCACGGGCGATGTTCGCGAAATCTTCCGACGGCTTCGGAACCTTGCCGTCGTTCGCGCCTCCGGTGATAAAGAGCATCCCCGTGTCGTATTGCACCTTCGCGGGCGTATACACCCAGAGGTAGTGCTCCCACTCCGTCTGGTTCACCTCGGCTTCGGTGAGCCACTCCTGCGAGATCATGCGAAGCAGGGAGCCGCGCACCCCTCCGCTCTCGAAGCCTTGGATGAACTCGTGGCGATAGGCTGGGTCGGCTGCTTGCACGTAAACATCGAGCGGCGTCCGCGAGCCCGCGAGCGCCGTATCCGGAGTGTCCTCCACCCTGTCCGGCGCAAACACGTCCGAGTAATAAAGAACCCCGGCGATCACGCCCGCCGCCAGACAAACCACAAGCAACTTTCGCATGAATCCCCCCTCGGCTCAAACCGCTCAAGCAATCCGTGCGCCGCCCGGCGCCGCTTAGCCCAGCCGCAACGGCTCGCGGGTCTTCCACTTCCCGCGCGTGAAATCCGGAATCTCCACCGGCTCTCCGCCGCGCTCCACCGAGCGTCCGCTGATCGGGCCAAGAACGCTCCACGAGGCCGCGTCATAAACATCCTGGTCCGGCGACACTCCCGCGCGCACGGCCCGCAGGAAGCGAGACCACATCAGCGCCGTCATCAGATCGCCGCCATGTCCGCGGCGGGTCTTTTCGAGCCGTGCGCGGTCCAGCGTTTTATAAATCGGGTGCTGATATTCGGCGGCGTAGTTCGAAATCGGCTCCCACGCATGCGGCTTCGGGCTTCTCCCGTCGATATACACCGATTGCGGATTCTCGGCGTAGTGCCCCTTCGTGCCCTGCACGCGAAACTCGGCCGTATGCGGATGCGGAGTGTTGGTATCGAAGTGCAGCGTCACCGTCCGATCCCGCTTCGTCCGGATCATGGAAACGTTGACGTCGCCCTGCTTCATGGCCATGCTGGCGTAGGGGCTCTCCGGGCCGTAATACAGCCGCGCGAAATCGTTCAGGCAGCGGGCCTTGCTGCTCATCGAAACCATGTAGTCGAACTGATCGCCGCGGTTGATGTCGAGAATCCAGGCAATGGGCCCGATGGCGTGAGTGGGGTACAGGTTGCAGTTCCTCTCCACGGAGTATTGCAAGCGCCACGGTTCCCGTTCCGGATCGAACTTCACCAGCCGCAGATCGTGAACGTAGCCGCCCGCGCAGTGCAGCATTTCTCCGAATACGCCGGCCTTCACCATGTTTAGAACCAGCAGCAGTTCTTCGTAGTAATTGGCCTGCTCGAGCATCATGCAATGCTTGCCCGTCTGCTCGGAGGCATCCACCAGCGCCCAGCATTCATCCTCGGTGAGCCCCGCGGGCACCTCGGTGGTGGCGTGCTTGCCCGCGCGCATGGCGGCTTCGCAAACCGGCGCGTGCCACTTCCAGCCCGTCGCGCAAACGATCACGTCGAGGTCGTCGCGCTCGAGCATTCGCTTCCAATCGGTTTCGTTCTTGCCGTAGAGCGCCGGTTCGGGCTTTCCGGATTCCGTCACCCAGCGCTTCGCCCGGTAGAGGTAGGCGTCATTGATGTCGCAGAGCGCGGGCACCTCCACGCTATCCATGCTCAGTAAAACATCCAGATGCGCGGACCCGCGGTCTCCCGTGCCCACAAAGCCGAAGCGCAGCGGCCGTGTAAGCGTCCCGGCCGCGAAGCCCCGCTGTCCGGCGGTCACCAAATCGATCAGGGTCGCGAGCGTGGTGCTGCGCCGCGTTGTCAGGTTGCGTTCCATCGTTGCCATGTCTTGTATCCCCCGCCTTCCCTAATCGATCTCGTCCGGATTGACGGCCGGGCGCTCTTGCCAGCGTCCCCGTGTAAAATCCGGAAATTCCATGAGCTTCGATCGCGACGCGACGCTCGCTATCGAAAGCGGCACAATCGCGCTCCATGTAGCGGCGTCATAGACGTCCATATCCGGCGTCAGCCCCGCCTGCAGCCGCTTTATCAGGCGGTAAATCAGCATGTAATCGATGCCGCCGTGCGAGGCCGTGCTTGCCGCGCCACCGCGTTCGCGCCAAAGCTTGTGCTGGTATTTCTCCCTGTAGGCGTCGATCTCTTCCCATTGGTCGTGGGCCCGCCAGTCGTCTTCATCGCCGCGGAAGCTTCTCCCATCGACGAAGATCTTGCCGAGCATCATCGAGTACACACCCTTCGAGCACTGCAGCCGTGTCACGGCTTCCTTCACGCGCGGCGTGCTGGTGTCGAAATAAAGGTGTACCAGGCGGCCTCGCGCCGTGCGCAGGATCGACGTATTCACGTCGCCCTGGTTGTAGACGGCCTTCGCCCGCCAGTCGTCCTTGCCGAATTCACGCTCGGCGAATTCGCGCATGGCCCCCGAGCGGGAACTCATCGAGACAATCGACGTATAGCGATCCCCCCGGTTGATATCGAACCACCATGAAATCGGGCCGATGGGATGCGTGGGGTAGAGGTTGCCATTGCGCTTGAGCGTGTATTCGAGCCGCCAGGGTTCGGCATTGCCGAGCGGGCCGGATTTGTCCGCGCCGAACTTCACTCCGCGCAGGTCGTGCATATACCCGCCTTCGGCGAAGAGCGGCTCTCCCAGCAACCCCGCCCGCAGCATGTTCAGACCCATCAGCGTTTCCTGGTAGTAGCAATCGTTTTCAAGCATCACGCAGTGCTTGCCGGTCTTTTCCGAGGTTTCCACCAGTTCCCAGCACTCCTCCAGCGTGATGCCGGCGGGCACTTCCGTGGCCGCGTGCTTGCCCGCCTTCATCGCGGCCACCGAGATCGGCGTATGCCACTGCCACGGCGTGGCGTTGATCACGAGATCCAGGTCGTTGCGGTCGCAGAGCCGTTCGAAATCCCGTTCGCCGCGCGAATACCCTTCCGGACGGGGCAGTTTCGCATCCGTCACAAATTTTTGCGCCCTGGCCAAATGCGCTTCGTCGATATCGGCGATGGCCGGGATGGTAATGTTATCCATCCGCACGATCTCCTTCAGCAGATCGCTCCCGCGGCCGCCCACGCCCACCAGGCCTATCCGCAAAGTCTTCACCTGAGCCTCGGCCCGGGCCGCCGTCAGCGCCAGCGCCGCCGCCCCGGTTTGCAGCACACCGCGCCGGGATAAAGAATTTGAATCCGCCACGAAACCTCCCTGTTCAAACAAAACCCGAATTGCCAGTTTATGGAGCAAGCTCTCCATTGCACAAGGGGGGCGCCGCGCCGCGCAAGGAATGCCGCGCTTTTACTTGCCGAACAGCCTGCCAAAAGGCAGCGTACTCAGCACCTGGAACTGCACCACCACGTTATGCTCCATTCCGCCGCCAATGCGGCGATAACGCTGGCTGAACGCTCCCCCTTCAAACGCAAGCGTGCTGCTTGGCCGGTAGGTGAGTCCCGCATACATTCGATTCTGCTCGAACGCGGACGCACCGGGCGTGCGTATCCGGAGAAATACCTCTTCGTACAAGCCAAGGGATAACACGGTCCTTTGCCCCTCGCCCCGCTTCAACGGAATGTCGGAGCGAATTTGATATTGGGTGCGGTAGCGGCGATCCCACGTACGCTCCGCGCCGCCGTCTCCCGCGGCGCTTCCAATAAAACGCTGTTCCACGCGCCAGCGGTGCCTCAGCGGAAGCGCCTTCAGCCTGTGGGATACCGTGAGTTGCTCGTGCAGGCGGTGTTCCGGGTAGGAAGCATAATCCCAGTCCATCCCGGCGGGGCGCGTCATGTAGTAGGAGTATGCCCCGGAAATCTGTACATTCCGCGATACCTGGTAATTCACCCCTGGCCGTACGAACCACTGCTTCCAATCCGCGTCGTCCATCCGCCGCCAGCCTCCTTCGAGGTGTACGCCCCATTTGCCCTTCACCGGATGGTCCCCGCTATAGGAGAACCACTGCAAGTGCTTATTCAGAGGAACAGCGGTGTTCTGGGGAAAGCAGAGCCGCGCGCCTCCCCCAAGCAAGGCAAGTATCAGAAGCAGAGTAGATTCGCCGCGTCTCCAGCGCCTTCCGTATTTCCTCACACAGGTCGAATTCCACTCCTTCACAAGGGCTGTCGCCCGCGGGGACTATCACCGGGCGGGAAGCGCTTAGCGCAAGCGCCAGTGATCGGTCAGAAACTCGGCGGTTTCGTCGCTCCAGGTCCCGAACTTCGCCGCCATCTGCCCGCCATCCACCAGAAGGGTCGCGCCGGTAATGAACGAGGCTTCGTCCGAGGCTAGAAACGCCACCGCCTTCGCCACTTCCGGCGGTTCGCCGCCCCGGCCCAGCGGAACCTGGCGGAAGTATGCCTTCACGACGTCTTCGTTATTGAAAGCCTTCTGCGTGAGCCTCGTCCGGATGAACCCGGGGTTCACTGCGTTCACGCGAATTCCCCACGGCCCCAGCTCGTTTGCCGCGGTGTGCAGAATCCCCAGGACTCCGGCTTTCGTCGCGTTGTAAGCCGCGAGGCACGGTTCACCGTCGTAGGAATTCGTCGAAGCCATCAGCACGATCGCCCCCCGGCGCCGTGGCTTCATTTTTACCGCGGCCATCCTCACCGTGCGAAACAATCCCGTCAGGTTGACGGAGAGCGTCCGCTCCCAGATTTCGTCGGTAATTTCGTCAAACGGCGCTTCGATGGCCGTTCCCGCGTTGGCAATCGCGATATCGAGATCGGGAATCCTCTCAAGCGCGGCGTCGAGCGAAGCGGCATTCGTCACATCCGCCACGACGCCTTCCGCCCCGATCGCCGAGGCCGCCCGTTCCGGATCCGCCTCACGGAGATCGGCAATCCAAACCCGGGCGCCGCACGACGCAAGCTCGCGCGCGACCGCCAGGCCGATTCCGTTCGCGCCGCCGGTTACGAGAGCCGTCTTTCCGCCTAACTCCACGGGCATTTCTTTACTCTAGCGTTTC
>CAZXBZ010000274.1:0-5448 GCA_964639135.1 uncultured Solibacteraceae bacterium
GGGCGGGTTTCGTGGCTGGAGCGGCGCTGCTTGCGAATGCAAAAGCGCTCTTTCTGCTGCCGGTGCTTCTTGTTTGGCGTCCGCGGGCGGCTTTGGCCACGCTCCTTGGGTTCGCGGGCGGCCTCGCCTTGACGCCACTCTTTCTTCTGGGTGAGGGCGCGTTCGGCGCTTATTCACGGGAGGTTTGGATTTGGGGTGCCGCGTACTCGCGTGATACCCCGTTCCCGCGCCCGTTCGCGGAAGGCGTCCTTCGTACGGTGAACTGGATGGGCTTTCACGAGGCTCTTGCGGTGCCGGCCGCGTGGTTCCTGCTACGGGAGCGCTCCGGCGACGCGCGCCGCCTGGCCTTTTGGCTGCTTTTCGCTTTCGCGGCGGTGGCGGGCGGCTGGCGTTTCTATCCTCGCTATTATTTCGCCGTACTGCCGGTGGCCGTGCTGCTCGCGGCCCGAGGGCTCCAGATGCTGCCGCGCCGCTGGTGTTTCGCCCTGCTGGCGGTGACGCTCGCGGTTCCAGCCGTACGGTTCGGCGTTCCCCAGGGGAAACTCGCCCTCGCAACGCTTCGCGGCGAACCCAGCGCCTGGAGTGATCTCGCGCTGTTCAATGATTCCAAGGCCGCCGCCGGCCGGATCCGCGCGCTCGCGAAGCCTGGCGACACCCTGCTTGTTTGGGGCTATCGCCCGGAAATCAACGTGCTGGCCGGCTTGGCCCCTGGTACGCGATTTCTCGACAGCCAGCCGCTCACCGGGGTGATTGCCGACCGGCACCTGAAATCGAGCGAGGTCACGTTTCCCGAACTTGCCGCTTCACACCGGGCCGCGCTTACCTGGAGCCGGCCCGCCTGGATTGCCGACGGCCTCGGGCCGTTGAATCCGAGCCTCGCGATCAGCGCCTACCCGGATCTGGCGGAATGGCTGGCGGGCTATGAACGGGTGGGCGAGACCAGCGCCACGATCCTTTATCGCCGCCGCTCGCGGTGATTCCGTGCCGGCGCTAAACGCCGCGGCCATGGCGTGTACGAAGCGCGCGGTCTCAAATATCGGGTAGCGGCGAACGGTTGCGTCATGACGGAACTTCGTGGGAGCCGGCGCGGATTTTGTCACGTGCTCCATGGATGGTGTTGTACGATAAATAACTCATGGATTTGTTGCAAGCGCATTCCTCGCGGCGAACTCCAAGCACTCTGCAATCGATCCTGAGCAGAGTCCCTAGCGTACGGGCATCGCGCCTGACTTTGACGCCCCCCAACCGCCTGCACGCACCCGATCTCCCAGATTTCAACGCCATTGTCGCCTTTGCCGGCCAGTGGATCACCGACTACCGCTTAACCGCTTCCGTGATTCCCAGTTCAGCGCAACTTGCCCGGGCGATGGTGCTGCCCTCGCAGATTCGCGGCGCAAGGACGGTCGTGGAATTCGGCCCCGGTACCGGGCCAATGACCGATTTGATCTTGAAGGGGTTGCCCGCCGGGGGAAACCTCTATTCCTTCGAGATCAACCCGGTTTTCGTCGAATACCTGGCCGCCCATTTCCCGGACCCGCGGCTTCAAGTAATCTCGGCCGACGCGGCGACGGTGTCGAGCATGCTGCGCGAGCGGGGGCACGATCACGCGGACGCCGTCATTTCGTCCCTGCCTCTAAGCTTCCTGGGAAGTGATTCGCGGGATCGCATCCTTGCCGGAGCAGCGGAATCGCTTGCGCCTGGCGGTGTTTTCACTCAGTTCCAATACGCCTCCGGGCTGGATTGCAGCGGGCGCTTTCCGCGTTTTTATGATCTCCGCCCGGTGCTGAAGCGGCATTTCCGCCGGGTCCACCGCCATATCGTCTGGCTGAACCTGCCGCCGGCCTTCGTCTACGTCTGTACGAACGGCCGGGCCGGGGCTGCTTAGCGAACCTTCCAGTTCCGAACGGCGATTCCGGAGAATGCCGCGCCTACGGCGAAGTTCGTGATAGCCAGAGGCTTCTCCATCCCGGGGTTCTGCTTCAACATGTAGTGCTGCCCGAGCAGCGCTCCAGCCATCACTCCAAACTTGATCGCCGCGCCGCGCTGGTTCAACTGGCCGTTGCCGCCGCGCAGTACACCGTTAGTTTCCCGGTAGCCGTAGCTGCTGGCAACGTCAAGCGCGTTACCGGCGATCAGCGCCGCGGCGCTCCACTTCCAGGCTCTTCTCCATTTCGATTCCTTCACTGGATGGCTTGGAAGCCATTCCGAGCGTGGTTCGGCATGCGCCGAGGCACTGAGCAAGAGAAGCATGAAAACGGAAAGGATAATGGCGGCATGGCGAGACGCCGTGCGCCCCGGATGCTGAGCAAAGACACGAAACATGACAGATCTCCAAGACAATGGCTAAGGTATTTCCCTTAAATAACCTGGAGTCCAAGCGGAGTGGGTTTCTTATTCCGCCGAAGACCCATAAAGATTTAAGAGATTGCTAGTACTATCGGAGAACTTGGCGCCATGTTTCCGTGAATTCAGTGTAGCAGCCTGGATCATCTTCACAACCCTTAAAAATCTTAGAACTATGGCGATTCCAGGGCCTTAGTTTGTTCTCTTAGTACGTATTACCGGCTCTCATCACGTACATAAATGCAGTCTACATTCTGTTAAATTACTGAAATAGAGCAGGATCAGAGATTGCTCTCCGGAGATGACGGTTAGCTTCTCGTGCGTAAATTACCAAACAGCCTTATGAAGTGTTCGATACTTCCCTGAAGTACTAAGTAATTATTTTTTGCTATTTAGCCTAAAGTTCTTATTCAAATGCTCTGCCCTTTCTCAAAAATGAGGCTACCTGCTATTTGACTTTGTGTGTGAGTAACGGCATCGCGGTGAGATTTATATGCTTATCTAGTGTAGTACGTCGCATCTTCGACGACAATTCGTGACAAGCTAGGGCTTATGGCAGACCAAGTACGTTATCAATTGATATCGCAAGATCAGATTGATGCTCTTGCCACTCACGCGCAATCGCTCCCCCGCCGCCGAGTGAACTGGAATCTGCATGCCACTCCGGAGGAGCCGGTACACCGATTCCTCAATGTAATGCTTCGTGGAACCTATGTGACGCCGCACCGGCACGTGACGCCTCCCAAGCCGGAGAGCTTCGTCGTGCTCGAGGGCGAGGTGGCGCTGTTCCAGTTCGGCGAGGGCGGAGAGGTCGAGGTTCTCACTCTCTTGGGTCCCGCCGGTTCGCCGCGCGTGTATGGAATCGATCTCGCGCCGGGAGTCTGGCACAGCCTGGTTGTGCTCTCGCCCGTGGCGGTGATCTTTGAAGTCAAACCGGGTCCCTACGTTCCCGCCACCGACAAGGATTTCGCTCCCTGGGCTCCGCGGGAAGGGGATCCGGGTGCGCTCGAATACCTCGCCAGCCTGGAGGTGAGAGCGGAATTAGCCCGTACCGCCGCATAGGCGTTGCCGCCTGGGAATATTCGTAAATTCCGGGAACTTTTTGCCGCGTTCAGGCGAACCATCAACAGACGGCCCCCGTTGGAAAGTGATGAACACGGCACGCATGAGTTGGTGGTCACCTGTCGTCGCGAAGCCTGATTCGGTGTCGAAAGCGGCGGATTCCTCCCCGGAGCGGGGCCGGGAGACGGTGCGCCTTCAGGCGCTCGCCGCGGGCTCCCGGGAAGCCTTTTCCGCCATTTATCGGGAGTATGGCCGGCATGTTTTTTGCGTTGCCCGCAAGTACACCGCTTCGCGGGAACTGGCGGAGGAGATCGCTCAGGAAACGTTTCTTTTCCTGCTGCGGGAGCCGGATAAGTATGATCCCGCGCGCGGCGAATTGGGCGCGTATCTTGCCGGTGTCGCGCGCCAACTGGCGCGCCGCGCTCTCGACCGGGTGGGGCGCACGCTCTCCATCGATTCTGAAGAAGAGCAAGTTCCGGATGATGCGGTGGTGAGCGCGCTTCACGGCATCATCGAACACCAGCAATGGCGGCATCTGCACGAAGCGGTGGCTTCCCTGCCGGAACCGTACCGCGAAATTGTCGTCATGCACCATTTGGAGGAACTCTCCTACGAGGAGATTGCGGAGGCGCTCGCGTGCCCGCTGGGCACCGTTCGCTCCCGGTTGTCGAGGGGCCGTGATCTGCTGGCTCGAAAACTTGCCGGATGGCGTTCGGGTCGGCCGCTGGCGGAGGAGCAATCGAATCCGCAACCGGGGAAGGGAGGTACCCGGCATGGACCGGAAAGATAATCCGTCCCAGGGCTGGCTGGAAGAAAATATGGAATCCGCGGACACGCGCGGCGCGGCCGCGGAGCAATCAGATTCCCGCGATGCACTCCTTGGCCAGGCGTTTGCAAAGCTGGCGGCGCACACGAGCAGTGCGCTTCCGCCGGAAGATTTTGAAGCGCGGCTCCTGGTCAGAGCGGAGGAGCAAGCGCTGCTCCAACCGGCAGGCGCGGCTCCCGCTGACGAGCCGCGCCGCGTCTCCGCGTTTCACCGGCTGGCGTTTCGCTGGGCATGGGCATCCATCGCCTTTGCCGCCATTGCTTTCGCATTCTGGATCGGCGTGCCCCCGGAGCCGCGGCGGCCGGCCGAAGCGGGCCTCGAAGCGTTCCTTGCCGGCGCGGAGGCCCGTGTGGAAAATTACGCTGGGGATCGCGCCGCGCCGAATCCGCCACGAGAAGAAACGGCTGGCCCAGCCTTATCGGCGCAAGCAGCCAGGCGGACCCGGCCGAAGCAGCGCCAATTGGTGGCGAGAACCGTCAAGCCATCGGACTCTGCTCCGGCGGAGCCGGTTACTTCCGTTGATGAGAGCGCGCGGGAAACGCCGCGGCCGCGTTATTCCGAATTCATCCCGCTGGAGTTCGCTCCCATGTTTCCAGCGGACGAAGCGTGGCAGACCGTGCGTGTGCGGATCGGCGCGGAAGATTTCCTGTGCTGGAGCCTGCCGGGCTCCGCGATTGCCCGCGCAACCCAACTGGCCCATAACGGCCGAGTCACCGCGGATCTTCTGGTGGGCGATGACGGCAGCCCGCGCGCCATCCGCCTGGTGAGCCTGGACGAATAACCGGCATTCGCCACGAGTGCGCTCGCGGCCCGATGCCACACGACAACACATTCAGAAACAAACGAGAGAAGCTTCGAGGAGATTGAACATGATGAGAGCTTACCGAATCCCGTTAATGGTGATAGTTGGCGCTTTCCTGGCCGTGGCCCTTGCCGCGCAAGATACCGCCATCGGACAGATGGAGACGGCCGACCTTCCGGTTCTCCCGGCCCTTCCGGCTCCCCCAGCTCTACCGGCGCCACCTGCCCCACCGGCCCCGCCCGTTCCGCCTGCCCCCCCGGTATGGCCATCCCTTCCCGACGCGGGCTTCTCGGCCCTGACGCAAGCGCGGACCTTCGAGTTCATTGCCGCGCAACCCGCGTTTTTGGAGCGCACGGTCACTGGCGCGCCTTATACGGCCGAGATCGTCTCGGAGACCACGCGTGTTCTTGGCGAC
>CAZXBZ010000275.1:0-4630 GCA_964639135.1 uncultured Solibacteraceae bacterium
TCAAACTTCTCCTGCCTCCCCGGCAGAGCCGGGGGATCTCCCTATGTGATTAGGATCCAACTGATCGTTTGCCGCTGAAACCTTGATCGTCTGGAGAAGTAATGATCCTCCGCCAGAGCCGGAAGATCATTACTCCGACGGTTAACCACAATCCTGTTTAGGCGAAGGACAGAAGAACAGCTCAGACAGCCGCATCCCCACCCGCTGGCAGCCGGATTCCCGGTTATCTCAGTCTGGGCGTCATCGCGAAGGTCTTTTTGCGAGAGAACGTGAATGCGGTATGGAGCAGATCGGGTGCGCGGGTTTGCGTGACCGCGGCCCGCCGGTTCACGTGGCGTTTCTTACGGGATCACCCCGGCGTTGAACCGCGGAACAGGCCGCAACGGGGGGCGTGTCACCTTGTGGCTCCATATTGCATCTCTGTCGTTAGGAAGGGCTATTGCCCCGCGAAGGAGAGGATGGAGGATTCGGGATGCTATTTGAATTGAAATCGAACAAGTCTCTGGAAGCAATTGGCGATGGACTCGAACAGGCCGCCGGACGGCACGGATTCGGGGTTGTCGCCGTGCATGATTTGAAGGCCACGATGGCGAAAAAGGGAGTCAGCTATAACGGCGATTGCATGATCTACGAGGTCTGCAACCCCCACCAGGCAAAGCGCGTGCTTGAGGCGAACGGCGCGGTTTCCGTCGCTCTCCCTTGCCGCATATCCGTCTACCGCGACGGCAATGAATTTCGTATCGCTACGCTTCTTCCCACCGAACTGCTCGCGCTCTTCGGCAGCCCGGAACTCGCCCCCGTGGCCAAGGAAGTGGAGCAGGTGATGGTAGCGATGATGCGCGAAGCCGCCTAGGCCGGCCGCGCGCGGCATTCCCGCGCGGCCGCTCCCGGCATCGCTGTGTCAATGCCGGAAGCGGCGTCATTTCTCGAATCAGCGGCTGAGTTTCGGCCTGCTACAGGCATCCAGGGTAGCCGACGGATCGATCGCCGTGCTCCCCTCCTCGATATAGGTGATCTGTCCGTCCGTTCCCACGACGAACGTGGCGCGGTTGGCGTACCCCTTGTCCTTAACCAGCACGCCGTACTTTTCTGATACCCCGCGCATAAAATCGCTGAGCATCGGCACGGAAGTCTTCAACACTTCCGTGGCCCAGTATCTTTGCGAGGGCAGATTATCGGTGCTGATCGTAAACACCTTCGCGCCCGTTGCCGTGAATTTCGCGATACCGTCCCGGTACGCTTGCATTTCCTTCGTTCAACCACCGCTGAACGCGGCCGGAAAGAAAGCCAGCACCACCACGTTCTTCCCGCGAAAACTGGAGAGCGTCACATCACCGCCATCCGTGGACTTGAGGGTAAAATCGGGCGCCATATCGCCCACCTTCAGGTGAGTCCTGGGCGGAGCCTGCGCGCCGCCGAGCCTCGCCCCCAGCAGGATCGCGGCACTCAAAAACAGCCGTCTATACATCGTGTATTCATGTCCCAGAAAGATTCGCCCGCCGCCAGCGTGGCGTTTCCCCGATTGTACTGGATCGCGCGCCGGGAGAAAACGGCCACCATCCAGCGCAAGCCATCCTCGTCTCGGGAAATGCAATCACATACGAATTTCCGCACAGTGCTACGCTAAAAGCACTATGCGATTCCGGATTCCATTTCTCGCCACCGCCGCGTTGCTCGCCGTCTCCGTTACCGCCTGGGGCCACTATAGCTGGCTTACACGCACGCACTACAGCGCTTCCGGAGATACGGCCTTTCTGGAAATCGGCTTGGGCCATGACTTTCCGATGAGTGAGCAAGCGCCTTCCGCCGCAAACCTGGAGGCTTTCTTCGCGCCCGCGAACGGCCGCCGCCTGCCGGTGAAAATCACCGCCGCGCCGAAGTCGCTCAAGCTTGAAGTCAAGCTCCCTTCGAAAAACGCCGCCCGGGTCTACTACGTCCGGGATCGTGGCGTGCAAAGTCAGACCGCGAGCGGGTGGAAACAGGGTGGTCGCAAACAGTTCCCCGACGCCAAAGCCTCCCGCAGGATGGTTTCCTACGGCATCGCGTGGGTGGGCTTTGACGGCTCCACGGCGAACGCCGCGCCGCTCGGCCTGGATCTCGAATTGAACTATGAATCGGGGCTTCGCGGCCGCGTCGTGCGGGTATGGCGCAAGGGGAAACCGGCGCGCGACGTGGAAGTCACGGCGGTGCTCGGAGAAGACCGTGAAATCAAGCTTGGCAAGACGGATCGCGATGGGTATGTAAAGGTCGCGGAAACCGTTCCCGAGCACGCGCCGGTGCTATTCAGCGCCGCTCTGCGGGAGAAAGCCGCGAAGGGCGCGGATTATGACGAAGACATGCTCTCCTGCACCCTCGCGCTCCCTTCGGAGTAATCATCCATGCACGTCTCCGACGGCATCCTTCCGGTGAATCTCTCCGTGGCGGGGTACGTTCTCGCCCTTGGAGCGGCCGCCCTCTTCAGCCGCAAGCTGGAGACCGAGGAAGTGCCGCGAATGGGTTTAATCGCCGCGGCCACCTTTGTGGCGTCACTCGTGAACGTGCCGGTGGCGGGTGTATCCGTTCATTTTGGGCTCTTCGGGCTGGCGGGCCTGCTCTTGGGCGTTCGCGTGGTTCCCGTGATCTTCGCCGTGCTGATCCTGCAAACCTTCCTGTTTCAGCACGGCGGTTTTCTCTCGCTCGGAGTGAATGTCGTGAATATGGCGTCCGGAGGGCTGGCAGCCGCCGCCATCGGGCGTTTCGCACCGGGGCCGCTCGGGTTGCGGGCCGCCTGCGCGGGTTTCGTTGGAATCTTTCTGCCCGTTCTCCTGCTGCTCGGTGAATTTCAGATCGCGGGCTACGGGCGCAGTATTCTTCTCCTGGCTGGGGTATATGCGATGATTGGGGTTCTCGAGGGAGCGTTCACCGCGATGGTCCTCGCGTTTCTCTCCCGCGCGCGGCCGGCGCTACTCGAACAGCTTCGGCTGTCCCGGCCCGCCGCCCCGCTGGAAACCGCCCCGACAGCAGGGAAAGGATCGTAAGAATTGAGGATAAAGGCACATGGAATCGCCGCTTCGCTCCTGAGCGTTCTTTTTGCCGTGGCGGCGCTCCCCGCACTGCTAAGCGCGCACGATCTCCAAACGAAGGTGGATCTGCTCCCGCCTTTCGTCGTTGTCTCCGCGTCTTATGAGGGCACGGAAGCGGCCAGCTTTGCCGAGGTGACGGTACACGCGCCCGCCTCGGCTAACCTCAAGGCCGACGCCTTCCAGACCGGGCGCACAGATTTCGATGGGAAATTCGTCTTCCTCCCCACATCCCCCGGAGACTGGCGCGTGATTGTGGACGATGAAATGGGTCATCGGGTGGAAGCTGTCGCCACGGTGGCGGATGCCGCGGACGGCGCGCCGGGCATGCCCCAGCCCTTACACTCCGCGCCGGGAGACGGACGAGGCACGGGCGAACGGCTGCTCATCGGCTTGAGTATCCTCTTTGGCGCGGCCGGCCTGCTCTATGGCTGGACGGCTCGCCGCCGGAATGCCAAAGCCGCCTGAGACCCCACGCCATGCACTCTCCGCGCATCGAGAGCGGATCGGCGGAGCGCCCCACAAGCGGCCTCCCCGAAAAAGCCCCGCACCAGCCTTCGCCGGGCGACCCGCGTGTTGAACTCCTGGCGGTGCTGGTCGCGATCGCGGCGATTGGCTCGGAACCCCTGGGCCGGCTGCACGGCTTCTTCTTCTATTTGCCGCTCGTGCTGGCGTATGCCGCCTCTAGCGGATGCGGCGTCCCGGCGGTGCTGCGGCGGACCGCGCCCATGGTTCCGGTGCTGGTAATCCTCGCGCTTGGCCTCCCGCTGAGCCGCGGAATCGATCTCCGCCTCGGCGCTCCCGCAACCGCGCCGGATCCATTCGGCTGGGCCGCGGCGGCCTCGCTCTTCCTGCGCGCGCTTTCCGCGATTCTGCTTGTTTCCGCGCTCATTCAATCCATGGGCTTTGTCCGCGTCCTCGCCGCTCTGCGCCGCCTCGGGCTGCCGCTGGCCGTCCTCTTTACGCTCGAACACCTCGAACGCTATCGCGCCCTCATCGCGGAAGAATGGCGCCGCACAAGCCTGGCGCGTGAAGCCCGCTCGCCCGGCGGCGCGCGTTTCGCCCTGGCAAGCTATGCAAACCAGACGTCACTGGTCCTTTTGCGAAGCTGGGATCGCTCCGAACGCATTCATCACGCGATGCTTGCTCGTGGATTTCGCATCGGCGCCCCTCCGCCTCCATCCCCGGCCAAAACCAGGCCCCCCGCCCGTTCCCTGCTTCGTACCGCGTGGCTGCCCGTGCTCGCGCTTTCTATCCGCCTGGCGGTATGATCTCCCTTTTGAGATGAGCCCTGACGCATCCATCGTCCGCGACCCTCGCCCGGCCGCTACGCCGTCCGACCCCGCGATTGACGTGCAAGGCCTCCACTTTGCCTACCCCAACCAGCCCGAGGTTCTCTCCGGAGTTGAACTTTCGATTGAAAGCGGCCGCAAGGTGGCATTACTGGGCGCTTCGGGCGCCGGCAAATCCACGCTTCTGCTGCACTTGAACGGCATCCACCTGGCCCAGCGGGGCTCCGTGCTCATCGAGGGCCGGCCCGTGGTGAAAGAGAACCTGCGCGCCATCCGCGG
>CAZXBZ010000275.1:4640-5411 GCA_964639135.1 uncultured Solibacteraceae bacterium
CGCGGCAGCGTGGGCTTGGTTTTCCAGGATCCCGACGACCAGTTGTTCCACCTCATCGTCGAGGAAGACGTAGCCTTTGGCCCCCGCAACTTCGGTTTGCCGGAAGACGAGGTGCGTCACCGCGTGCATGAAGCCCTCGAACGCACCCACCTTAACGGCTTTGAGCGCAGGATGAACCGGCATCTTTCCTACGGCGAGAGAAGGCGTGCCGCGATCGCCACCGTACTCTCCATGCGGCCCGGCATCCTCGCGCTCGATGAGCCTTTCGCGAATCTCGATCCCCTGATGGTGGAATCGCTTATCCGCTATCTCGACCGATTCGAGGGAACGCTGCTCGTAGCTTCGCAGGACATCCTTCCCGCCCTCGGCTGCTGCGATCTGATCGCGGTGCTGCATGAGGGCAAGGTCGCCGCGTACGGCCCGGCACGGGAGATCGCGACCGATCGCGTGCTGCTGCGCCACGCCGAAATCGACTTCTGGTATCTTCGGGATATCCTCGACCGCCTCGAAGCGTAGGCGGCTAACCGTTCTGCTCTTTCCGGCGCAGAAGCTTGGTGAGTTCCTGGAGAAAATCCTCTTCGTCCTGGAAGTTGCGGTAAACGCTCGCAAAGCGGACGTAGGCGATTTTGTCGATCGATTTCAGACGGTCCATGAGCACTTCACCCAATTCCGCGGTGGAAAGTTCACGATCCGGACTGGCCACCAGAGCCGCCTCCACCGCGTCCACCACCGACGCCGATCCTTGCAGCCGTGGGCAGCGTCGAGAAGTCA
>CAZXBZ010000276.1:0-5407 GCA_964639135.1 uncultured Solibacteraceae bacterium
ACCACGGCCGTGATCCGATTCAGGGCCAGGTTCACGCCCAGCGGGACGTACTGCCGGCGATGGCCACCCCGCCACGCGCCTCCGTGTACGAAGATCACCACCGGATTCTTCCCGGAGTTCATGTTGCGGTAGATGTCGAGACGCCGCTGGTCGGCATCCCGCCGCGTGCTCAAACGGTATGAGATGCTGTGCGCCACTTCGATGGGCGGCGGTATCTCGAAGCTCATCCGCGCGACAAGCTCTTTCGTGCGGGGTGATGCATCTTCGGGCGCCTGGGGCGGTGGCGGGATATTTTCGGCCTTGCGCTGCGCGCCTTGCAGGTTCGTTTCCAGCCGCGCGGCGAGGGTAAGGGCGCCCTGGAGGAACGTACGGCGATACGTGAAATTCCGTGTGAAGTTCTCTCGAGCGCGGAAGCTCCGCGCCGGTGATGGGAACCGGGAATTGTGTCCAGGTTCCAGCACGGCCTATTTCTTGGCGGAGATGCGGTAGACGTAAATCGAATGGGTTCGCTGGTAGACTGTGATCTTTTCTACTTTCTGGGGTTTCCAGCCCTCGATCTGGAAGTCATGCGAAACCACGCACGCGCCCGGCCGCAGCTCTTTCTCGAGCTTTGGCCGCAGCATCTGGTTCGCGTCGGAAATCAGGTAGAGTGTCACTACGTCCGCGCCCGAAAGATCGGCGTCTCGCATATCCTGCTGCAAGACACGCACCTTATCCTGAACCCCCGCTTCCACCGCGGAATCCGTGGCCACCTGCGCCCACTTCGGCGAGAGTTCCACGCCCACCGCGTGCGCGCCGTGCTTCTTGGCGGCCGCGATCAGGATGCGTCCGTCGCCGCAGCCAAGATCATAGACTATTTTCGAGGCGCTCACACCGCACAATTCGAGCATGCGGTCGACCACGTTGTACGGGCTCGACACGTACGGCGCGATGCTCTTCTTCATGTCCATTCCCCGCGATGCCTGCCCGCACAGAGCCGGGCTAAACATCAGGGCAAGCAAGGGGAGCGTGGATAGTTGGATCAAACGTGTCATTGGCCGACCATTGGCGGAGGAGCCAGCTTTCTCGCGCGATAATCTTCGATCTCATGAAACATCTTGCGTAACGCTTGCACAAGGTCTCGCGGACGGTTGACGGTGAATTCAGCTCCTCGAAAATACTTGATCGCGGAGCCGATCGCATCCCGCCATGGATTTTCACGCGGGTTTGGGTTGTAGTTTACATAAAACAACGGGCACTCCACATGGCCCGCTCCACTCAGTAATTCGGCCGGTGGGTTCATTTCGAGATGCACTTTCGGCCCAACAAACACCACCGCGTCCACAGGAGCTTCTCCCGAAATCTCGGATGTGATCAAATCCGTAAGAAAACGGGTATCGCTATTCTTGTCGGCCAGGAGGTCATAACGAATGGTCCCTAGCTGGAGGGAAACCACCGCCTACCCCATGGCCTCATAATCCACCTGGTTCGCGTTCGTCTGGCGGTAGAGAACGCGCTGTTCCCGCACATTGAAGGCGACCAGCGAGACCCGCGCCACGCGATCGTCCCGCGCCACGCTCTTCACAATCGAAAGCAGCGCGGCCAGATCCACCGGTTGCAGCACCGCCGATTTCGGATTCAGCGGCGCGAAATTGACGAGTAACTTCACATGGAGTGACGCGCGTTGCGCGTCTTTCGGTACAGCCAACTCCTGGAAGTCCTGGAAGGGGTGCGCCGGCGCCGCGCGCACCACGCCTGGGGTGAGCGTGATCGGCAGCGCTTCGCCCTGGGTGTAGGGCTCCACTTCGAAGGTCCAGGAGGAGGCGCAGACGCGCTCTCCGCGGTCCCGCATGAGCCAATCCACCTTGTACTTGCCGGGTCCGGCGATCACGCCCCCTTCAAGGTAAGCGCTGCCTTTCGCGGTTTCTCCCTCTTTCAGCTCGGGGAAGCCCGGTACCCGGAAGCGCTGTGTGAAGTAGCGCTTCTCCCGCGGGCGATCCGCCGGATAAACACGGAAGAGCACTTTCAACAGGTTTGCTTCATCGCCGATCTCGGCAAGGGGCAGCTCGGTGCGATACCCCGCATGGAAGTTCATGTCAAAGCCAAGTACCGGGTCGGATCGCTCCACCTTGCAGCGCAGATCGCTCCGCGGAACACCAGCTTCGAACACGGCGAGGTCGGAAACCGCGATATTTACGCCGGTATATTCGGCCGGAGTAACCATCGACTGCGCCACGGCAAACACCGGCGCGAGAAACCACGGCATGAACTGAGCGGCAATGCGGAATTGTGATAACCGACCCATAACGATACCCATGCACCGGTGCGTCGCTGGCTGGCGAATCGGGAGCGCGCCGAGCCGGCCTTCACCCGCGCCCAACCGTCGAACGCATGCGCGTGACTACACTCTATTCCAGAACTCGCCCCACGGCCAAGCCCCTACCTACGCTACACTTAAGAATTTATGCCAAATCTACTGGAAGGCAAGCGCGCCATTATCCTGGGCCTTGCAAATCGATGGAGCATCGCCGCCGGAATCGCTGAATCTTTCCATCGCGAGGGCGCCGAGCTCGTTGTCACTTATCAGAGCGATCGCCAGTTGAAAGCCGTGGAGGATCTGGCGTCCGAGCTGGGCGTCGCGCGCCTGCTGATGTGCGACGTGACGAAGGAAGACGAGGTGGTGAAGCTCGTCGAACTGCTCCGCGCGGATGCCAAGCCAATTCATACGGTGGTGCATTCGATTGCGTTCGCGAATCGCGAAGACCTCAGCCAGCCCTTTCTTGAGACGTCGCGCGATGGCTTCCTGCTCGCTCATGAAGTGTCGGTGTATTCGCTCGTCTCTATCTCCAGGGCGCTTTTGCCGTTGATGACCGAAGGCGGTTCGATCATGGCCTTGAGCTATCTGGGCGCGGTACGATATGTGCCGCATTACAATGTCATGGGTGTCGCCAAGGCCGCGCTTGAATCCACCGTCCGCTATCTGGCCGCGGAGCTCGGGGAAAAGACGATTCGAGTGAACGCGATCTCGGCCGGCCCCATCAAGACGGCTTCGGCGCGCGCAATCGGCAACCTCTCCATCCTGCTCGATCATGTGGCGAAGCGCTCTCCTCTGCACCGCAACACCACGCAGGACGAAGTCGGCGACACGGCGGCCTTTCTCGCGAGCGATCTTTCGCGCGGCGTTACCGGCAACGTAATCTACGTGGATAGCGGTTATCAAATCATGGCAATTTAGGCCGCGCGGCGGACTGAAACGCTATCGAGGGTAAAATAGTTCGCGAGGACGTGCTTGCCGGCGGATGCCGCCATTGGCGCGCATTCGCTTCCATCGAACATCTCGCCATGATTGACGTTCAGAATCTGAGCAAACGATACGGCGGGTTCACCGCCGTCGATAACATCAGCTTTCACGTGGATCCGGGCCGCATTGTCGGTTTTCTCGGCCCGAATGGGGCGGGGAAGACTACCACCATGCGCGTGCTCACGTGCTTCATGCCGCCGTCGCGCGGCCGGGTAAGCATCGCCGGCCACGACGTGATCGAAGAGCCATTGGCCGTCAAGCGCCTGGTTGGCTACCTGCCCGAAACGCCGCCACTCTACATGGATATGAGCGTTGAAAGCTATCTCCGCTTCGTCGGCAGGATCAAGGGCATACCGCCCCGGAAGATCGCGGGACGCGCCGAGGAGGCCATGAAGCGCTGCGCCCTTCTCGATGCGCGGGAGAAGCTGATCGGCAAGCTATCAAAGGGTTACCGCCAGCGTGCCGGTCTCGCGCAGGCTCTGCTGCACGACCCGCAATTGCTCATTCTGGACGAGCCCACCTCCGGGCTCGACCCCAAGCAGATTCTGGAGACACGGGATCTGATCCGCAATCTGGCCGGCAACCATACGGTGATCCTCAGCACCCACATCCTGCCCGAGGTGGAGCAGGTGTGCGAAGAGGTTGTCATCATCAACAAGGGCAGGCTGGTCGCCACGGATTCGGTGGCTAACCTGCGCAATCGTCTTCGCGGCGCGGATACCGTCGCGGTCGAGTTTTTCGCCGAGGGCGCGGACATCGACGAGCAGACCGCGCGGCCGCGGCTGGCCGCGATTCCCGGCGTTGCCCGCGTAGTGTTCAAGGGCCGGAATGCCGGGCGGCTCCAGTTTGAGGTGGAGGTTGAGCCTGGCGGACGGATTCGCTCTGAAATTGCCGACAGCATCCTTGAGGCCGGCTGGCGGCTCCATGAGTTGAAATCCATCACCTATAGCCTCGAGGACGTCTTCCTCGAAGTCACGGGTTCGGGTGGCGGTGCTCATTCCAGCCAGTCGCCGGAGGCTGGCGGCGGGGAGATCGCACAATGAGAAACATCCTGACCATTGCCGCCAAGGAACTTCGCGGCTACTTCGTGTCGCCGATCGCCTATATCATCCTCGGGGTTTTCGCCCTGGTTTTCGGGATTTTCTTCACCGTAAGCGTGGAGAGCTTTATTCGCTACGTGCTGGCGCAGGGACAGATGGGCGGCAACGTCGCGCTCGATCTTCACGAAACGCTCATCGCCCGTCTGATGGGGACGATCAACACCATCGGCCTGTTTCTCGTGCCCATGATCACCATGCGCCTGTTCGCCGAGGAAAAGCGCAGCGGCACCATCGAGCTTCTGCTTACCTCGCCCGTCCGCGATTACGAAATCGTCCTCGGTAAGTGGCTGGCGGCGGTAGCCTTTTACACAATGTTGCTTGTGGTTTCGTCGCTGAACTTCGCGATCCTGCTCTATTTCAGCAACCCCGAATGGAAGCCCATCCTCGTCGCGTACCTGGGGCTCTTTCTCACGGGCTGCGCGACTCTGGCACTGGGGACTTTCGTCTCCACCACCACTCGCAATCAGATCATTGCCGTTGCGGTCACATTCTTCGTCTGCCTCGGCCTTTGGATCGCGGATGCCGCCACCGTGTTTAGCAGCGGCGCATGGGCGGAAATCGTCAGCTACCTCTCGCTGATCTCGCACTTCAACGACTTCTCGCGCGGGCTGGTGCAACTGAAGGACGCCCTGTTCTTCGCGACCTTCACGTTCTTCTTCCTGTTTCTCTCGGTGCGTTCTCTCGAATCGCTGAGGTGGAGGTCCTGATGGCGGCGGAGAGATCTTCTTTTCTCGATCGGTACTGGCACGAAAGCCGCCGGAACCGTTACGGCATCTACCTGACGGTTTACGTTCTGGTGGTGCTTCTGTTGCTGGGCGGCGTGAACTACCTTGGCAACCGCTTCAACAAGAGCTACGATTCCACGGCCACCAAGCGCCTCACGCTCTCGGACCAATCCCGCAAGGTGGCGGAATCGCTGCCCGGCGACGTTTCGCTCCGGTACTTCCACGGCGCGGGCGGGGCGGAGCCCGCGAAAGAACTGCTGAGCCGTTTCGCCGAGCTGAGCGGCAAGATCCACGTTGATTAC
>CAZXBZ010000277.1:0-5402 GCA_964639135.1 uncultured Solibacteraceae bacterium
CTCCCGCGAAGAAGGCCGCTCCCGCTAAGAAAGCAGCACCCGCCAAGAAGGCAGCGCCCGCGAAGAAAGCTCCGGCCAAGAAGGCCGCCGCGAAGAAGAGCAAATAGCTCCATACACACCGCTCAATCCAACACAAGCCAAGTCAACGCCAGGCCGTGCCTTCCGGGGTATCGAACTGGCGTTTTTTTATTGGCGGCGCTTCCTGGCGCAAGCAGGGAGCCTAATCGATATTGAACGGAAAGACGCTTTCCCTGGAACGGTTCGCGAGACGATCATGAACGATGACGGCGATGGCATATTCCCCTTTCGCCGTTCCCGGTTTTATATCGAGGCTGAACAGCCCAGGCAAATAGCGCTGTGGATACTCAGGTCTTGCATCCTTCGATATGGCTTGAAGCTGCTCGAAAAGAACCTTGCCGGCGGCATCCCGAACCTGCACGTCGCACTCGGCGTGAAAGTGATTTTGATCCCCGATCTTAAAGCCGGCCACATCGAATTTCGCCCAAAGCGTATCTCCTCCGCGGTAAATACCGGCGGGCAGGGGAGATCTATCCTCCCGGTGACGATAGAAGCCGAAATCAATAATACTCACGGATTCGAGATCCGGCAGACGTTTCCCGTCGATGCGCACCGTTTCCTCGAAGGACGTACTTTGCTGGCTCACCTCATCGCGAATATGGAGGCGTATGCGCGCCTCCCCAAACTCCGCCATCTCCGGGATCAGAAACGTGTACTGCAGAGCCGGCAGCCACTCCTGATCCTCCTTGTTAAAGGGCTCCTTGATCTCGCCCGTTTTTAGCTTTCCGATCGTTATTCCGCGAGAATCGGTGGCGCTCACCTCGTACGCGAGGCTGACCCGGTATTCTTCGAAATTGGTCTCTGCCAAACGAAAGCCAGCGATCTTCGCGCGGAACACCACCTGATCTCCGGGGAGAAAAGTGACGGGCCGGGGCATGGCGGCGCCGCCGTCGTAGCGGCTGTAGGATGTGTGCGCGACGCGCAGGTCGCCCTGCGCGCCCCGGCTCTCAATCCGCTGCGCGTGCAGTGGCGTCAGGAAGAGAAGCGCCTGGATCAACGCCCCCGTCAGGATGCGCAAGAACGGCATGCCGGCGCCCATGGGATCGCGCGCGGCGTGGCCGCCGCTACGGAAGGCCGGCGGGAACCACGGGGTCCGCGTCCGCGGGCCGAATGGGAATCTGAATAAGCGCCGCGCTGCCGCTCTCTCCGTCATAAAACTCATCCGCCACCTGAAGTTGATAGACGGCCTTCGGCGCGTCAAAGAGTACCACGCCCTGCCGGCTATCCTTCGCGCCGAACTGGCGAGCCATGCCGAACCATTCGCCGATGCCGGATCCGCCGGCGACTTCGTCATACTCCTTGCCGTCGGAGGCAATCAGCCTGAGGCTCCCCATCTGTTCCGGCTTGCTTCCCTCATTGGTGGCCGAGATCCGAAGCAGAAGGAAGCGGTGATCGGGTATCCGCGCGTTTACCCCCTCTCCCACGGCTTCCGCCCAATCGGCGGCCAGCACCGTATAAGAGATATTTTCCACTTTAACCTTCTGCCCCAAATCGCCCCGGACCACGCGCGCGGGCGAGTTTCCCGAGCAGGAAGTGAGCGCCGCCAGCGCCACCAGTATCGCGAACCGGCTGGCATGCAAGCGGCCGGTCTTGGCGCTCCCATTCGGACGGAGCCAGGCTGTGAAGCTCATACGTAAAGGAACCTTTCCACGAAGATCCTGACGGCTAGCGCGATGGCGCGTAACATGTGTATCCGACCATTCAATACCACAATTCCAGGGGATTGAGGTAACGAGCCCGGTGACAGACGCCGCGCTACGTCCCGGCGCCGCCTCCGTATTAAGGAATACGGCACGCGCGGCCTCCGCGCCGCGGCCCGAGGGAGATATCGCCACGAGCGCGCTCGCCAGCCCGAACCCCGCCGATCCGATAGACTGCAAACATGCGCCAGGATTCGGGATATGGCAAGGGCCTATGGATTGCGCCGGAACGCGTGAGCTTCCGCGACGCCCGCACGGGAGTGCAACTGCATCGCTACACCAGCGCGCCCGCCATCAGCCACCCCACTTACTTCTTGCAGAGTTCGTTCCTGCCTGGGAACCGGCGTCTTCTGTTCACCAGCTACCGGACCGGCAGCGCGCAACTCTTCGCCGCAACCCTCCCGGAAGGAGAAATCCAGCAGCTTACCGACGGTCCTCCAGTCCATCCGTTTTCAGCCTCGATCCATCCCGACGGAGAACGCATCATCTTCGTGCGCGGCGGCGAGGTATGGGGTCTCGCTTTGGACGATCTGCGGGAGTGGAAAATCTTCGGCCTCGAGGGAGCCCAGTTCGGCGAAGCGTCCTTCGATCGCAACGGGGAGTGGATCACCTGCGCGGCAAAGCATCGCGGCCAGAACGGCCTCGCCATCGGACGCGCCGACGGAAGCGAATGGCGCGTTATTCCTTTCCCGCGCACGATCATCCATCCGCAATTCCACCCGCTCGATTCCGAGTGGCTGGAGTTCGCCGCGGACCCCGCGCCGCGCATGTTCCGCGCGCGGCGTGACGGAACGCGGATGGAATGCCTCTTCGAGCACGATAACGAGTGCTTTGTGGTGCATGAGACTTTTCTTGGCGGCACGGGGGACCTGGCGTTCACGATCTGGCCTGGCCAGTTATGCCGGATGCCGTGGGAGGCCCCGCGCAAGATCGAAACCATCGCGCGCTTCAATGCCTGGCACATCACTCCGAACCGCTCCGGAACCGCGATTCTCTGCGATACAAACCATCCCGACGAAGGCATCCACGTCGTGAACGTGGCAACCGGCGAGAGGACGCTGATTTGTGAATCGCTCGCCAGCGGCCAGGGCAGCCAATGGAAGCGTTCCCGTTACGCGCTGTCCGAGGACTTCGCCGAGGCGAGACGGCTGGCGGCCGGGCACTCGCAGCAGATGGGCGAGGAATCTCTCAGTTGGATGGAGGCGGCCGCCGACACCGTCTATGGCCCGCAATGGACCCATCCGCACCCCTCCTACTCACTGGACGAACGGAAGATCGCCTTCGCAAGCGACCGCGACGGCGTCACCCAAGTCTACGTCGCGGATCTGGAGACACATCCACAATGGGAGAAGCTGAAAGAGGGCTGACCGCCCCGGCCTTCCGCGTCATCACGGCGCGCACAAGCCCGCCGCATCGTCTCTCATACCGAACACTGTTTTTTCGTCAGGATATTTTGAGTGGAACTCGATAGCTCACACAATCCGCCGCCCCATGCCTTCGACCCGCCTCGCGACGCCGCGGAACTCCCGCCGGAAGCCATGCCGGATGCCCAGGGGCGTCACGGCCAAGCGCGGCAAGACCGCACGGAATACGCCATCCGCATCGAGGACCTGACAAAGATCTATGGAACAAAAGCCGCCGTGGACCACCTTACCCTGCGTGTGCCTTGCGGCAGCTTTTTCGGCTTTCTCGGCCCCAACGGAGCCGGAAAAACAACAACCATCAAGATCCTTATGGGCCTCGCGGAAGCCACCTCCGGCACCGTCATGATGCTTGGAGAAAAGATGCACATCCACAACCTTGGTCTTCGGAAGAAGATCGGCGTGGTGCTTGACGATTCGCTTCTGTTCGACCGCCTGACCGGACAGGAATACCTGCAATTCGTCGGGCGCATCTACGGCCTCGAGCGCGGCGTGGTGGAGCATCGCGTCAAGGAGCTGCTGGAGCTTTTTGAACTCACGGCCTCGCGCCACAAGATGATCTCGGAATACTCGAAAGGGATGAAGAAGAGAGTGGCCATGGGCGCCGCCCTCATTCACAAGCCCGAGCTTTTTCTGATGGACGAGCCTTTCGAAGGCGTGGACGCCGTGGGAGCGCGTCTGATGAAGGAAATCCTCCTCGACCGCGTGCAGCAGGGCTGCACGGTGTTCCTCACCTCCCACGTTTTGGAGGTCGTGGAGCGCTTGTGCGAACGCCTGGCGATCATCCACGAAGGCAAGCTCGTGCTTGAGGGCACGATGGCCGAACTGCGGGAAGGCGGCTCTTCCGCCGATACGCTCGAAGAAATTTTCGTGCGCACCGTGGGCGGGGAAGCGAATCCCGAACGCCTGGAGTGGCTATGAGCGCGAGCAGCCAGGCCCTCACGGTTGTGTGGGCTCAGTTGCGAATGTATCGCAACACCCTGGGACGCCGGGGCGCCGCGGCCACGGTCTTCAACTTCGCCGCCACCGGATTCTGGTACGTTGGCGCCGTGCTGCTGGCGTATCTCGCCATGAGCTATTTCGCATCGCTCACGGACCCGCGCGAGATGACGCGATCGCTCGTAATAGCGCTCTTCGGCATCACCGCTTACTGGCAGTTCAGCCCCATCATCAGTGTGTCATTCGGCCTGGCGCTCGATCTCAAGCGCCTGCTGATCTTCCCGATCCCTTTCCGCCAGTACTTTTTCATCGAATTGCTGCTCTGCGTGCCCCGGAACGCCGAGATGCTGCTTATCTCCGCCGGCTTGATCGGCGGCATGCTCATGAACCCCGTAACCCGGAAACCGCTGGTCATCCTGACTGGAATTCTGTTCCTTTCGTTCAACTTTTTCTTGAGCGTCGCGATCCGCGCGCTGGTGGCCAAGGTCGCCGTAAAGAAGTTCTGGCGGGAGCTTGTGGTGGTGGTGATTCTTGCGATTGTTGTCCTGCCGCAATTTCTGCTCCTCACCGAACGAAACGAGCAGCCGCTGCTCGACCGCATCGTCGCGTTCGATTCACACAACGTCCTCCCCTGGTCCGCGGCGGCCGGCGCGTTTACGGGAACCGCGACGCCCTCACCGGCCGTTTCGCTGGGTATCTGGACGCTCGTGGCTCTGGCGGGCGCGCGCGGGCTGTTTTTCCGCTCGCTGCGCGCGGAATTCGAATCCAGCCCGGAACTGCCGGCGACAGGCAAACAAAACGGAGCTTACGCGGACGTCCGGGCGCGCTTCGCCGCCGGTCTCGGCAAACTGTTTCCCCAGCCGCTTTCCGCGCTGATCGAAAAAGAATTCCTCACCTTCACGCGTTCCCCACGGTTCATCACGGTGTTCATCATGGGCTTCACCTTCGGCATCATCGTCTTTCTGCCGCTGGCGGCCAACACGGGCGGCGGAACCAGTATGATGAGCCGCAACTTTCTCACCGTGGTGACGGCTTACGCGATTCTGCTGATGTCCGAAATGGCTTTCTGGAATATCTTCGGGCTCGACCGCCAAGCCGCGCAAATGTTCTTTTTCGCGCCGATTTCGCTAAGAACGGTCTTCTTCGCGAAGAACATCGCGGCGTTTTTCATCATTGGCGTACAGGTGTTCCTGATTTCGCTGGTCTGCGCGCTGATCGGGATGAAGGTGACCCTCGCGGGAGTCGCGGAGGCCGTCTTCGCCGC
>CAZXBZ010000278.1:0-5401 GCA_964639135.1 uncultured Solibacteraceae bacterium
AAACCGGCCGTACGGCAGTTTCGATATCCGCGCGCGAGTGGACGACTCCGTGGAGTTCCGCGTGATCTCGGACAAAGTTTACTTCAAGGTGATTTCCGGTAACCCGCCGGTGAACGCGGGCTCCGAGATTTCCGGCATCCTGCCCCGTGTCCCCGCGGACGCCGTCCTCTTCACCCTGCGCCAAAAAAGCGGCCGGAGCAAGGGCGCGAAGGGTGAACCCGTCGCACCCGGTGTTTATGGCTATCCGGGCTACAAGTTCACGGTGACCGACGAGAAAGCAAGAGACGACCGCTACCACTTCGAAGTGGCCTGGCAGCTAAAGCCGTTCACGCTCTCGGAACTGATGTCCAAGGTGGAAGAGCTCGGCGGAAGTTTTCCGAAGATGGTCGCGGACGATATCCGCCTGCGCGGCGTCGTCTCCGTCCCATCGGCGGACGACTACCTGGCGCTGCGAGCCGCCGGGGCCTCGGATGAACTTCTCAACACGATTGCCGCTACCATACGCTCGTCAAACACACCGCCGCGATAGCAGACCCCATCCGGCAATCCCGCTTTCCGGGCCGGACGTCCGCCCGTTGCGGCCTTGCCGGAACTTCTGGGGCGGATTTCTCGCTTAATACTATCTGGGGGGCGGCAAAGAATCTTGATGCCGTTCTGTTTGGATTTCGCATACCATTGTTGGACAATAATGCCAATCCAGACAGGGGAGGCGACGACCGGCTTCAGGCATGACGGCGTATGCCGCGAACCGTGGCGAGGCCGCTCAACCGGCGGTTCAGGGATTCCTGGGTGAACGCACCATGAGTATCGAGCGCATCGGTAACTACGAAATTCTCGGTGAAATCGGGCGTGGCGGGATGGGTGTGGTCTATCGCGGCGTGGATAGCTTCATCAAGCGCCCCGTAGCGATTAAAACCATATACCTCAGCGAGATCCAGGAGGATCAAGAGCGGCACTTTCTCAAGGAGAGGCTCTACCGGGAGGCGCAATCCGCCGGTATTCTATCCCATCCGAATATCGTCACTATTTATCAGATCGGCGAGCAGGACGACCTCACCTACATCGTGATGGAGTTCGTCGACGGAAAGAATCTGTCCCAGATTCTGCGCGCGGGCGGGAAGCCTTCGACCGAAACGCTCCTCTCCATTTTCGATCAAACCGCCGCGGGCCTCGATCACGCGCACGGCCACGGCGTGGTGCATCGCGACATCAAACCGGCGAATATTATCGTCCGCGCGGACGGTGTGGCAAAGATCACGGATTTCGGCGTCGCCAAGATTACCTCGCAAAGCGTCACGCGGACCGGGATGACCCTGGGTACGCCCCAGTTCATGGCTCCCGAACAAATCCAGGGAAAGCTGATCGACGGGCGCGCCGATCAGTACTCGCTCGGCGTCATGATCTACGAGATCTTCACCGGGCACAGGCCATTCAAAGCCGAGACCATCACGTCCCTGATCTTCAAGATCGTAACCGATCCGGTCGATCCCAAGCGGGACAATCCCGACCTGAGCGATGCCGCCGCCAGCGTTCTCAAACGGGCTCTGGCCAAGGAACCGGCGGATCGCTACCCCTCCTGCCAGGCGATGGTGCTGGCCTTCCGGACGGCGATCGGCGCGTCTCCCATCCCGAACTTCGGCGAGGGAGGCTTCATGGCCCCGGAAGGGGCATCCGTATCGAACGCCGGCCTGCCGCCCCGGACAGGAACCGGCACATTCAGTGCCGCCGCGAGCCTGCCGCCCTCTCCCCCTCCAGCTTCAAGCATCCCCGCGCCGCCGACCCCGGCGGCTCCACCGGTTCCTCCGATCCCGCCATCGCCCGTGACGTCATCCGCCGTATCGCCGCCGCATCCACCGCCACGCGCCGCAGCTTCGCCTTCGAGAGTCCCCGCTACCGCCCCGGCGGCGGAACTCCCCGGAAATCCCTGGCGGTTTCCTCTCATCGCGGCGGCGGGGCTGCTGATCGTGGCGGCTATCTTCGGTATTGCATGGTTGTTTCTGACGGGCGGAGGCACGGCCACCCAGGTCGCCACAAGTTCTCCATCCAATGGCGATTCCATAAACCCAGTTGTTGGAGAGGTGGGGGTGGACAACACGGCGCAGCCGGCGGGAGAGCCAAGCGGGCTTCCATCCGCGCCGGAAGCGCCGCAACCATCCGCCGCGGATCCCGTCGCAGCCAGCCTTGTTGAGCCTGCGTCACCACCGCCCAACCCCGCGACGCCACCCAGCCAGGGGAGCAAGCCGTCCGGCGCGAAGCCGGCGAATTCCCCGCCGCCTCCCGCGACACTGACTAAGGGCATCAAAACTCCCTCGGGTAGCACGGGGCCCGCCGCCGAACGGCCGGTGGATGCGACTTACCCCGGCCAGACCAAAGCGCCCCCGGCCGGACGGGAATCGGCGTCACCGCCCGTTTTTACCCCTCCGAAGCCGATTCTCCGTATCCCGGCCATTTACCCGGCCGCCGCGCGCCGCGACGGAGTCAGCGGCTCCGTCCTGCTCCAGGCCGTTGTCAATGAAGCCGGCCAAGCCACGGCTGTTACGGTGGTTCGCGGGATTCGTCCCGACCTCGATCAGGCGGCAAAGGACGCCCTGACGAAATGGCGCTTCCAGCCCGGCACCTCCGATGGCAGCCCGGTGGAATCCCGGATTAACGTGGAGATCGCATTCAATCTGGTCCAGAACCAGCGCAACCCAGGCAGCCTCAAGAACCCTTGAGCTGGCTCAGGGTGCCGGACTCTGCGCGGGCCGCGCTTCGAGCGCGATCGAAGCCTCCAGCGCGGCGACAACCCTTGCGGCCACCTCCGCGCTGGCGCTCCGGAACTTGCCGCCCCGGCTCTCAGCCGCCTCGCTCCAGAGCACATCGCCTTCCGCGGTCACGATCCGTATGCTTAGCGAAGCTTCGTGGCGGCGGCTCTCCGCGCTCTCCCGCGCCGAGGCGCTCCCGCCCTCGTTCCGGGAGGCAGCGGCGCGGCTTCGTGTGTAGCCGCCCGTCGAGACGCTTCCCGAAGCGCGGCTGGAGACATTCTCATCGCGGGTATGCCGTTCCATGAAGCTAAGATCTTCGGCGAAGCCCCGGAGAAAAGCGTCCGCGCGCCGCGGATTCTCCGTGATGACAAATGCGCCCATCCGGTGAAGCTCCGCGATCACCAGCGCCCTGATCCGCCGCGCGGTCTCCCCTCCGCCGAACTCCTCCACGCAAAGGCGCTTCACTTCCCGCAATGCTCCTATCTCCGCGGCCGGGAGTTGTTCCGATGCTTGCGCGAATACGCGGCGATTCGCCGCCGGAATCAGCATCGCCGCAAGAAAATGGCGGCGGCGGATCATTGACTTTCCCCGCCGAAACGCGCCTCGCTATCCTGGAACTCCACGCGCAACCCGGTTCGTGCCTCCATTGTCACCAGCACGCTTCGCACATGGCTCTTGTGGAGCGCGAACACCAGCGCCTGCTGCCGGTCCTTCTCATCGAGGAAGCTGACGGTAAGAAAGTGCTTACGGGATTTCGTCATCAGGAACAACGGAGAGATGACGATGGCAAGGCCGATTCTTCGCCCAGCCTTCTGCCCGTACTCGATCATGTTGATCTTTTCCCAGGGGACGTTCACCTCCATGCCGTCCGCCTCGAAGCGAAAGACCTTGGGACGGGTGGTATCGATCCTGCCCTTCGCCGAATCGGGAAGCCCTGGGATACTGCCGCCGATGCAGGCCGCCTTCGCGCCGCCATCCCACGCCCGCAAAGCCGCGGCGGCGCACAGAAAGATCAGCGGAAAGCAAAGAAGCCACTTCCCGCGCCACGAGATACACGCAATTTGCCGCGCCGCGTTCGCCATGGATCCACCTTGAGAAGGATAGTCCGGGGAACGCCCGGTTTCTCTCACACGGATCCGCGGTGGGAGCGGGAAATCCCGGAATGAAACACTACTTCAGCGTTTGTATGGCGGTGACGATGGCGCAGTGGTAGGCGTCTTCGGCGTTGCAGCCTCGGGAGATAAGGTTGGCCGGTTTCTCCAGGCCCTGCAGTGTCACGGCGATCAGTGCCGCGCCGCCCAGCCGCTCCACGAGTTTGTAGCCGATATTGGCGGCATCGAGGTTCGGGAAGATCAGAACGTTCGCGTAACCGGCGGCGGGCGAGCCCTTGGCCTTCGACTGCCCCACCGACGGCACCAGCGCCGCATCCGCCTGCAGTTCTCCGTCGCAGTTCAAATCCGGCGCGCGCTCCCGGACATAGCGCATCGCTTCAATCACCTTTTCAGCGCGCGGGTGCCGGGCGCTGCCCTTGGTGGAGAACGAGAGCAGCGCCACATTGGGGGTGGCTCCGGTGAGTTGCCGGTAAGTCTCCGCGGATGCAATCGCGATCTCCGCAAGCTCGGGAGGAGATGGATCCACCATGATCGCCGCGTCGCTGAAGCCGAGCAGGCCGCGATGCCCGTAGGATTCATCCCGCACGCCCATCAAGTGCATGCTCGATAGCCGCCGGAACTGGGTTTTCAGTCCGATGCACTGGAGAAAAGCTCGCACGGTGTCCGCGGTGGTATAAACGGCGCTTCCCACCGCTCCGTCGGCTTCGCCCGCGGTCACCATCAACGCGCCAAAACGCATCGGATGTTTGACGGCCTCGATGGCCTCGTGCCGTAACACGCCTTTCGCGCGGCGGCGTTCGTAATAGATCGCCGCCAGGCGGTCCATCAGGGCGGGGCTTTCCGGGTCGGCCCAGTGAATTCCGGAGGGTGTATTGAGGGCGGGCTTTCCCACCAGGACGGGCGTAAGCAGACCCTCCCCGGCCAGCCTTCCCGCCGCCGCCTGCACGCGCGGGTCGCCGCCTTCGGGAAATACGATCACCGGCCGCTTGC
Source organism: uncultured Solibacteraceae bacterium (assembly GCA_964639135.1). GTDB lineage: Bacteria > Acidobacteriota > Terriglobia > Bryobacterales > Bryobacteraceae > JACTMJ01. Next base: position 4,847 of record CAZXBZ010000278.1, read on the forward strand.
CCGAGGAACGCAAGCGCTGCTTCTGTTGCTCAATGTAGGCGGCGGCGGATTCAGGTAGCGGCATGAGAGGCTCCGGCGCGGCTCCCCTCCGCCGGATTCTTCATTCTACTCACTTGCCCGCCGCCACGGCTTGCCCTTATCTTCCCGCACTGAAAAGGGATTCCAGACTCCGATATAATGGCGGGTTGCCCATGTTTCTCTCGCCGTGCCGCGGCGGCGCGGAGAGTAGCCGGAGTTTTGACAACCCCTAGCCGGACACGAGGGGCTTTGGGGGACGTTCGCTTCGTCCAGGGGCGTATCATCTTATCTTGGAAGGGAATTTATGCGCAAAAAAGTAACTGTAGTTGGAGGCGGCAACGTGGGCGCGACCTGCGCGCTGCGGATCGCGGAGAAGGAACTCGCCGATGTCGTGATCGTCGACATCATGGAAGGCGTGCCCCAGGGCAAGGCGCTCGACCTGATGCAATCCGGACCCGTCCAGGGCTACGATTGCACCCTGACCGGCGCGAATGATTACGAGCCCACCGCCAATTCAGACGTCGTCGTCATCACGGC
>CAZXBZ010000279.1:0-4655 GCA_964639135.1 uncultured Solibacteraceae bacterium
CAAGCTGCCGCCATCAGTTCCGCTGCCTGGGCGGGCCACGATCGCGGCTTCCCATCCGCTAATGTGCCACTAGTTCTCCGCCCCGCAACTCCAACACTCTGTCGCACCGTTGCGCGAAAGCCACGTTATGCGTTACATAAATCGACGTAAGCCCATGAAGCTGGTGCATTTCCGCAAGCAGCCCGATGATGCGCTCGCCGGTTTTCCCATCCAGATTGCCCGTCGGCTCATCCGCCAGCAACACCTCCGGGTTCCCCACCAGAGCCCGCGCGAGCACCACCCGCTGCTGCTCCCCGCCCGATAACTCCCCGGAAAGATGATGCGCCCGCTCCTCCAAGCCGGCCTCCTTCAAACGGCCGAGCGCCCGCTCTTCCGCCTCTTCGGCGGAAAGCCCCCGAATCCGTAGCGGCATCGCTACATTTTCGAGGGCCGTGAACTCCGGTAGTAAATAGTGCGTTTGCCACACAAACCCCAGCGCGCGGTTGCGGAACTCCGCAAGCCGCTGTTCATTAAGACGTGTAATATCGTCGCCCTTGTACAGGATTTTTCCGGAAGTTGGCCGGTCCAGACCCCCAAGAAGATAAAGCAGGGTGGATTTTCCGGCCCCGGACTCTCCGATAAGCGCCAATTTCTCGCCCTGGCGCACCTCCAGATCGAGATCCCGGAAGATCACAAGCTCTGACTGGCCCGTTCTAAAACTCTTCCCAAGTCCGACCGCTTTCAGTGGAGCTTCCACCGCCATACGTATTCCGCCCTTGCGCGAACAAACCCTCCGCTACTTTATACGCTAACACGGCCTGAAACAAATGGATTATAAGTTCAACAAGGCGATGAATGATTGACGCGCGCATGCGCTGCGGTGAGTCTCGAATCCCTCCGGCTCGCCATGCCGTCTACCGCGATAAAGAGCATTGTCGTGGCAGCTTACCGGCCCGGCGTTCTTGCAAGCCGCGAGCGTCAAGAGGTTCGGTGGAGGCAGGATCGACTGAGATCCAGCCGGCGGGAACCACCGCATGAAGAAAAGGATCCAACGGCGAGGCGCGTCAGAGCCACGATGCATAATTTTGCCAGGTATTTTACGAGGCCGCCCTCCCGTGGCCGATACCGCGGAGTGATCGAACCACAGCCCCCGGTGTCGCCGGGCTGCTCATGAAATACCCGCGAGCCCTAAAACCTCAGTGTTTAGGCACCGGCGCGGCTTGTGTAATGTCTAAACCACGATCTTCCAGGGGTCCCGCTCTTCCACGGAGAGGAATTTACGTGCTTCGGGCTGCACGACGGTCGAGTTCGCCGAATCCCAATCCACGCGCATGCCCGCGCGATAGGCGATGTTCGCCAGCAGGCAGGTAGCGGTTGATTTGTGGCAGATCTCGATGTCGCTGATCGGCCGCTGCCGGGTGCGGATACATTCGAGAAAGTTGCCCCAGTGGTCATAATTCATGTTGTTTGAACTGTTGACCTTTGCCTCCAGCAACTCACTGCCTTTTTCGGGATAGATGGTATAGCCCCGTCGGTCCACGTGCAGCGTGCCCTCGGTTCCATAGAATACCGTGCCGGACCCCTTATTGAACTGCGCGCTGCTGCTGGTGTGGCGGTTTTCATAGGTCGCCACGAAGCCTTGAGGGAAGGTATAGCTCACAATCAGCGTGTCTGGGGTTTCGCGGTTGTCTTGCAAATAGAAATTGCCGCCCACGGCATTCACGTATTCGGGCATCGGGTTATCGAAGGCCATCAGGGCGATGTCGAGCAAATGCACGCCCCAATCGGTCATCATGCCCCCCGCGTAATCCCAGAACCAGCGGAAGTGCGAAAAGGCGTTTGGATCCACCCCAAAGCGGTTGGCGTTGAAAGGCCGCTTGGGCGCGGGGCCGAGCCACGTATCCCAATCGAGCCCGGCGGGCGGCGCGCCATCGGGCGGATTGCCGATGCCCTCGCGTTTGGCCACACCCACGTTCCAGGTTTTCACCGTGGCTACCTTGCCCAGTTTGCCCGCGCGCACGATCTCCGTCGCTTTCTGAAAATGGATCCCTGAACGCTGCATGGTGCCCGCCTGTACCACGCGGTTATACTTGCGCGCGGCCGCCACCATTTTCGCGCCCTCGTCGATCGTCAGGCTGATGGGCTTTTCGACGTAGACATCCTTGCCGGCCTTGCAAGCTTCCACCGTTTGCCAGGCGTGCCAGTGGTCGGGCGTCGAGATGCACACCGCGTCAATCGACTTATCGGCCAGGATGTCGCGGAAATCCGTGAATTCCTTCACGCCCTCGTGACCGCCCTTGCGGGCCATGGCCGCCGCCATCTCAAGATGCGGCTGGTAGACATCGCACACGGCGGCCACGCGTACCTGTTTGTGGCGCATGGAGATTTCGAGATTGCCCCGCCCCATGCGGCCCATGCCCACGTATGCCACATGCAAGCGATCGTTCGCGCCCAGAACCTTGCCCGGAGCAAAGGCTCCCACGGCCGCGGCCATGCCGGCTGATTTCAGAAACTGCCTGCGAGGCGCTTCCTCGTGCCCGGCGTGGCGTGGAGACGCATTCTCCGCCGAAGCCATCCCCACCCGATGTAGCATGTCGTTTTCCATAATCTCCGTAGCTCCCTTACCTGGCTGCACGCGGGCTTCAACCTTTTACAACGATGTTCACCAGTTTATCCGGAACCACCACCACTTTGACGATGGTTTTTCCGCCCAGCCATTCGCTCGTCTTCGCGTCCGAGGTCGCAAGTTTCTCGAGTTCTTCCTTCGGCGCGCCGAGCGGAGCCATGATGCGCGAACGCAGTTTTCCATTCACCTGCACCGGGATTTCCACCGTATCTTCCCGCGCCAGCGCTTCATCGGCCACCGGCCAGTTTTGCTTGAAGACCAGGCCCTCCCGGCCCAGTTCACTCCACAACTCCTGCGCCAGATACGGGGCAAAGGGCGCGAGCATCAGCGCCACCGCGCCACAAAGATCCGGCAGCGAGGCCTCCGTCAGCCCGGCTTCAAGACTCTGCGCCTCGTTCATCAGCTCCATGATGGCCGCAATCGACGTGTTGAAGTGCCAGCGGGTCTCGAAGTCTCCGGTCACCTTGCCGATGGTCTGGTGCAGCTTGCGCAGCGCCCGCCGGTCCGCTTCGCTCGGCGCTTGGCCCGATGCGTTCCCGGCGCTCCGCGCTTTCTCAAGGTTGCGCGTCACAAACCGGTAAACCCTGCCCAGAAAGCGATACTGGCCCTCCACGCCGCTCTCCTGCCAGTCGAGTTCGCGCTCCGGCGGCGCGGCGAACAGAGAGAACATCCGGCAAGTGTCCGCGCCATAGCGGCCGACAATCTCGTCCGGATCCACGACGTTCCCCTTGCTCTTCGACATCTTCGCGCCGTCCTTGATCACCATGCCCTGCGTGAAGAGGTTCGTTACCGGCTCGTCCCAGGTGATCAAACCGAGATCCCGCATCATCTTCGTCCAGAAGCGCGAATAAATCAGGTGCAGGATGGCGTGCTCGATGCCGCCGATGTACTGGTCGATCGGAAACCAGTAGCGCACCACATCCTTCGAGAACGGCGCACTCGCATTGTGCGCGTCGCAGTAGCGATAGAAATACCAGGAGGAATCGATGAAGGTATCCATCGTGTCGGTTTCGCGCCGCCCCGCGCCGCCGCACTTCGGGCAGCGCGCGTTCACGAAATCCGGAACTTGCGCGAGCGGCGAACTGCCCTTCACGGCCGCCAGATTGATGTCGCGCGGCAGCTCCACCGGCAAATCACCCTCCGGCACGGGAACCGCGCCACAGCCTTCGCAATAAATAATCGGGATCGGCGTCCCCCAATAACGCTGGCGCGAAATGCCCCAGTCCTTGATGCGGAAGGTGACGGCGGCCTTGCCGAATCCCTCGCGCTCCGCCTTCTCGTTCATCCGGCTCTTGGCTTCCTCGGAAGGGAGCCCCGAGAACTCTCCCGCTACCGCCGCGATGCCGTAATCCTCGAAGGCTTCGGTCATCGTGGCTTCCTCCGCCAATTCGCCATCCACCGGCCGGATGACCGGCTTCACCGGGATGCCGTACTTGCGGCAGAATTCGAAGTCGCGCGTGTCGTGCGCGGGCACGGCCATGATGGCGCCGGTTCCATAGCCCGCCAGCACGAAGTTTCCCACCCAGATCGGCGTCAGTTCCCCGCTGTAGGGATTGATCGCATGACGCCCCGTGAAGAAGCCTTCCTTCTCAAGATCACCCGGATCCTTCCGCTTGGCGTCCTCGGCCATCCCGCGCGCAATCTCGCGCTGCCCGGGCGACGCCAGTTCATGAACCAGGGCGTGGCCGGGCGAAAGAATCAGGCAGGTTGCGCCATGGATGGTATCGACGCGCGTCGTGAAGACGCGGATCTTCGTCGCGGTGGGCCGGCCCTCCTCATCGGCCAGCGTAAAATCGGCCTCCGTCCCCTCGGAACGGCCGATCCAGTTGCGCTGCATCGTCAGCACCCGCTCGGGCCATGACTCGAGCGTCTCCATCTCGTCCAGCAGCGCGTCGGCGTAGTCGGTGATCTTGAAGAACCATTGCGTCAGGCTCCTCGACTCGACCTCCGTACCGCAGCGCCAGCCGCGCCCATCGATCACCTGCTCGTTCGCGAGCACCGTCTGGTCGTTGGGGCACCACTTGACCGGCGCCTCCTTGCGGTACGCGAG
>CAZXBZ010000279.1:4665-5386 GCA_964639135.1 uncultured Solibacteraceae bacterium
ATCCTTCAGCAGTTCATCCGCGTAATCGGTGATCCGCAAAAACCACTGGTCGAGTTCGCGCTGCTCCACCGCCTGGTCTTCATGACGCCAGCACTTGCCGTCCACCACCTGCTCGTTCGCCAGCGTCGTGTTGCACAACGGGCACCAGTTCAGCAGCGCCTTGCGCCGGTACGCCAGGCCGCGTTCGTACATGCGCAGAAAAAACCATTGGTTCCAGCGGTAGTAGCCTGGGTCGCAGGTGGCTACTTCCCGGCTCCAGTCATAGCTGAAGCCGAAGCGCTGGTGCTGCTTCTTCATGTGCGCGATGTTCGCGCGGGTCCACTCGTTCGGATGCCGGTTGTTTTTGATCGCGGCGTTCTCGGCGGGCAGCCCGAAAGCGTCCCAGCCCATGGGGTGAAGCACATTGAAACCCCGCATCCATTTGTAGCGGGCCAGCGCGTCGCCAATCGAGTAGTTGCGCACATGCCCCATGTGCAGCGTGCCGCTTGGGTACGGCAGCATCTCAAGAACGTAGAACTTCGGCTTTTCCGTGCTTTCTTCAGCCTGGTAGAGCGCTTCCCCGGCCCAGCGGGCCTGCCAGCGGCTTTCGATCTCTTGCGGATCGTAAGGTTTTTCGGACATGTTTGTTCTGGGTTCGCTTTCAGCGGTTCCCTGTCCTCGTCTGGTCGCAGACAGAACGGGTATCGCGTGTTTTGAAGCTAATCTCTCATCGTATCAGGGC
>CAZXBZ010000280.1:0-5352 GCA_964639135.1 uncultured Solibacteraceae bacterium
CTGACCGTCCGAAGATTTGGCAAATAAACATTTCCATCCAGGAATGTTTGGGCCACACTAAGGTATGGCTTGTCCCGCACTCGTCCTTTCCCTTCGCAAGAAGGACCGTGCCGCGCTGGAATCTCTGCTGGCGGGCGCGCTGGACGGTGCGGCTCATCACGGAGGAAGCCGTGAAGCGGAAGATCCTGCCGGGAGTGGGCCGGGAAACAATCCGTTTGCTGCTTGAACACCACAACCTGAAGCCGTGGCGGGAAAAAATGTGGTGCGTGCCGCTGCTGGATGAAGCCTGCATTGCGGCCATGGAGGGCGCGCTCGCCACCTACGAAAGGCCTTACGATACCCGGAATCCCGTGGTTTGCCTGGACGAAAAGCTGCTGGTGCTGCACGGAGAAAAGCGTTCCGGATCAGCCGCCCGGCCGGGCCGGAGCGCGCGCCGCACGCACATCGATGGCGCTACGCCGGCCTCGGGTGTTGCGCGCAATAGGTGATTTGATCCCGCGTCGCTTCAGGGCTCCCACGAACCAGTGGAACAGCAGGTTGTAGGTCATCTGCTCTATCAGCAGACGCTCGCTGCGCACGCCGTAAACCACCCGCGGCAGCGAAGCGCGCGGGATGCGTTCCGGCGGAATAGATGGCCGACCGCCCTGAGCATAGTGTTCGGCGAGCAGACCATCCAGGTTACCAAGCCCCGTATCAACCAGAATACGGAGCTTGCGGATCGAATGATGCGCTGCCCCGGAAAGCCCGGATATCTGCTGCACACGGGCCGAATGGCCGTCAGAAAGCCATGCCAAGCATGATGGTGGTGGCGATGGCGAGGCTGGCCAGCGTGGCGGCGGTCCAGCCGATGTTGGCGACTTTTCTGGACAGGCCGTGTGCCAGTGCGATGCCGCGCGCACCGCAGGCGAGGTGGGTGAGGACGAGGAAGACGCCGAGGAAGTAGTGCGGCAGCAGGCGGATGTTCCAGGCATCGTGCAGTATACCGGCGGGCGCGCCGGTGGCGAAGGCCCAGTCACTTGGCGACGAGAGATAGGAGCGCGAAAAAACGAAGACGGAATCCATGTGGCCGGTGATGTAGACCAGCAGGTAGATGCCGGTGGCGAGCTGCAGGGTGCGGATGAAATCACCGCGCCGCGCGCTCCAGCGCCAGAAGAGGCGCATGCCGGTGACGCATTGCATGAGCAATAGCACAACCAGCAGAGGCTCCAGCCAGGACTGGCGGTAGATGCCCTCCCCCAGCGATTGCACGGCGTTGTAGCGCGCCTCGCCGGCCCAGAAGAACAGGTGGTTGCTGACGTGGAAGAGCACGTAGGCGGCGATGACGACCGCGGTGATGCCATGGACGACACGCCAAGCGGCCACCGGCGGCGCATCCGGTCGTTCCGGCGGCTTCGGGCTGAAGAGCGCAATGCCGCCGATGCCGAGCCAGAGGGCGATCCACAGGGTTTCATCCGGGATTTTGGCCTTGACCATGTAGGTGACGACGCCGAGGAAGACATACAGCGTGGGCGCAACGACCGTGGCGTAGGCCAGTCGGCGCATGGGCACGGCATCCGCTCGCCGCCAGGCGTAAAGAAAGCCGACGGCCGGCACGGCAAAGGCGCCGGCCAGACAGAGTCCGGCCAGCAGGTGACCGAACGCGCCCCCGCTGCTGATTTGGGCGTGGAAGCCGTTCAGCCAGAAGGGATAGGTCAGGCAGGCGGCGAGCGGCACCAGTCCACCCAGTCGTTGGTGTAAAGCCAGGGATGAGGCGCCGTTGTGGGTGGTGGATGCCATATTGGCCTTCCGCGTGGTGAACAAGCCCCGGTCGCCACACGCCGCCCGGCTCGATCCTTGATGCTACTCCGACGCGGCTTGGCCGCCGACGCTACACATTGTACACCTGAACTCCTGCGAAGACGGGTGACAGTCTTGTCTCACACAAGATGAGCCTGAAGGGAGAATCGCGCGACATGCTGGGGAATGCGTGTCCGCATGACCGAAGCCGAGAAATTGAGTCTGGAGCAGATCCGGGCGCTCTTGGAGGCTGCCGCCGATCTTCAGTTCCAGGCTTGCGACCGGATCGAACGCTACGCCTGGATCGAGAAGGTGGTTGGCGCCGCGCCTCACATCTCCGAGGCCTGGCTGCTGCCGGTGCTCGCGGCCATGCTGGAGCAGTTTCCCTTCCGTATTGTGAGCTTTCATTCCGACAACGGCAGCGAGTTCATCAACTACTCGGTGAGCAAGATGCTGAACAAGCTGCTGATCGAACAAACCAAGACACGGCCGCGCCACGGCAACGACAACGGGCTGGCCGAGTGCAAGAACGGATGGGTGATTCGCAAGCATATCGGCTGGGGGCACATTGCTTCCGAGCACGCGGCGGCCTTCGACCAGTCTTACATCTGGTATGCGACCCCGTGGGAGATCCTCCGGCAACTGCCGGGCGTGACCCGCTACCTGAAGGGAGATCTCACCGTGCAGTCCATGGAGGCGCTGGCGCGGCAAAGCAGCGACACCAAGGCAGCCGAAGAAATGCAGCAAGCCAAATTCCTCTTGCTGGAAAACCTGCGCAGGCAAAAACCAGCATAAACCCCGCCGGCGCCGGCTTCGCCGCCGATCCCTCGTCATTGCTGGCCAAGGGAAGGGGGCTCAATCGCCGCCCTCTTCCCCTGGCCCCCATCCACAGCTCCTACCGAATACTTACCACTCGTATGCAAGTCCCTGCTGCGGCATCACGGTGGTCGCCAGGTCACGGTCAACCAGAAGCCTGCCCTCACGGTGCAGGCGGATGTGGCCGGCTGGCCCCGCCTCCGTCGCGAAAAGGACCTCCCACGTGTCGGCGCCGGCGGCGAAGCGCACACCCACTTGCTTCCCCTTGCGAATCAGCTTCGATTGCACCATGTGAGTGACATTGCCGTCTCCGGCCTGAAGCAAGTGGAGAAACACGTCGGACGTGCTCGGCTTCGAAGGCGAAACCTCAACGCGCCACTGGCCGAGTAGTGGATTGTTCGGGTCCGTGCGATACCCCTCGGGCAGAGGCCAGTTGCGCCCGCCGGACCAGAACTGTTTCCCCGGACCGCCGATCTTCACGCGTTCGGCTTTCTCCGGCAGAAGCGTGCGGCAGAAGAGCTTGCCCTCATCCTGCACGGCGGAGAATTCAGACCCCTCAAACCGCGGCTCGGCGGCCGTATGCAGCAACCACGTCTTCTGATAGCTCGGATCTTTCGAGATCACACGGTCAAAGACGACGAAGTAATCCGGCGAGAGAAAAACAAACTGCCGCAGGGCCAGCTCGCATTTCCTCGCGTCGTACACCGGGGTGGCATCGCCGGCCACGTAGGCATACTCCGGGCGGCTCTCAAAAGCCACCACCCGCGAGCCCGTTCCTTTGTGCTGCCCGCCGTCGTTCGGCGGCGGCAGGGGTTCCTCCGAGGGAGCGGCATGGCCCCAGTAGCGCGGCATCACCTCGCCCGGCATGTGGATCAGAATGCTGTTGTGCGCCACCGTACGGCTGTAATAATTCATCAGGTGCTGGCCGGGCTCCGGCCGCGTTCCGGTGTCCAGCGCAAGGAAGCCTTTCTTGTAAATCACAAAGTTGTTGTGGTCGAAATGCTTATGCATTTCAAGGTTTCCGCCCGCGGTAAACAGTGCGTACGTATCCTCCGGACCCGATCCGGAACGCAGGAAGGTCTGGCCCATGTTTTCGAAATGTCGCGCCAGCGGTATACGCCTGCCGGGGTCTTGTGCGGGTTTCACGTCCGGCACCGAAGTAAGCAGAAAGCGGGTAAACGGAAAACTTGCGCGCTTCTCACGCGGCGTCTTTTCACTGAGCCACTTCGCCAGCTCCGCCGCTTCCGGACGGGAGTGCGCATAGAGATCAATGAGCTGCGTCAGGTGCAGATCCAGCTCCCCGAGCGGCATGCGGTTGACCGTGTGGTACGCGTCGCCGAAACCGAATTCATGCGCGCCCGGCAGCCAGTTCCAGAAGATGTAATTCGAAAGCCACGCGACATAGGGCCATTCCCTGGCGATGTCCTGCCCTGTGGCCGAAAGATAGGTGCGGAAAAAGTTGAACTCAGCCCACGGGTAGGCGGCAAGGCTATAATTCAGTGCACCGGAAGCGGACCCGCCGTCATCGCCGGCCATCCGCGAACGGTAGCTCAGCAATTCAAGGTAAAGCTTGCGGCCCTCTGTCAGAAAGCGGGCCGCGCATTCGTCATCAATGCCCTCCTGGTAGGTGGCAAGGCCAGCGTACCAGAGAAGGCTCGGCGTGCTATAGAAACCCGAGATCGGCCCCAGCCAGTTCTCCCGCTCAAAAGGCTTGCGCGCCTTGGTCGGCTGCTCGTTCTCGGTCGCTCGCAGCAGCGCCGCGCCAATGCGCTGGCGTCGCTCGGGGTCAAGACTGTGGAACAGCCAGTCATAAGCGGTCCAGGCGTTAATTCGTGAATCGGAATACCAGTTCACTTCGCGCTGCGCGGCAAAGCGTTCGTCGTAATACTTGAGGCTCGTCTCCAGCAAACGAGCGGCAAGCTCGCGGTATTGGGGATCGTCCGTAACCAGAAATACGAAAGCCGATTCAGCGGCCGCCACACCATAGTCTTTCGTTGGGAATCCGTCCGAGAGCAGCGCGTCCACGCGTGACCGCATCGCCTCAAACGCCTCCCGCTCCTCCCCAAGCGCCCGGGCTTTCACCAGAGGCAGGGTTTCACGGTTGAGAAAAAGCCGGGGATGGTCCCGCCGGATAAGCTCCTGCCATTCAGCGGCAAACAGACTGGCGGAAAAAAGAAGAAGAATAAGGAAACGCACCACGAGGAAACCCGAGTCTATCACAAGCAACTTCTGTCCCATCTCTAACTAGCCCTCCTTGCGGCCACTATCCTCATTCGCCCCAAAAACGCCAACCGAACATCCGCATCCTGCCTTGCATCAAACCCTGGAGGCTCCTCCCTCACATACCACCCCCGCGGTTCGAAATCACGCGCTGCCAGCATCCTCACGCCAATCCCATTCACACGGCACACGTCCCCTCCGTGCGTCGAATGGACCGCCGCACGTTATTCTCACCGTGCTGTACGTCATACTTCGCCAGCCAACGCGAGCCGGCACACGACAGAGCGTGGAGGCAGCAACCCAATAGATGTGTTTCGTCATCCAGCCCGCACCCGGGGCTGGGCCTGCTGGTCGAACGCGTCCTTCACTTCACGGCTACGAAGAGCCAGAGCGCCTATGTCGGCGATGCCCGTCGCATCGGCCGAATTACGGCCTGAAAAAGGGGGTGCAATCGCTCCCTCTCTCTACTAGTCCTCTGACCGTCCGAAGATTTGGCAAATAAACATTTCCATCCAGGAATGTTTGGGCCATACTAAGGTA
>CAZXBZ010000281.1:0-5332 GCA_964639135.1 uncultured Solibacteraceae bacterium
GATAACGCTGGACCCCGAGTGGCTTACAATCGCCCAACAACGATGCCCGTTCACCTTTCCTTCCCTATGGGGTTTGGGCGACTGGTACCGGGTTGCGCTGCAGTTCGTGCTCCTGACGGCCGCCGCTGCACTTGGGAAAGCGGCGCGGCCGTTCCTGCTGGCGGTGCTTGCCGCCGGTTCCGCAATGCTCGCCATCTCGCTGGTTGTGTCCGCATTCTATCCCAACGCACTGATCATCCAGCTTCAGATTTGGCGCGTGCTGTGGGTAGTTGCGATTCTGGCGAATGCCTCCACCGGTTACTTGACCGCCTTCTTGTGGCGCGAATCGCGCAACCGTACCGTTCTGATTTGTCTTATGGCAAATAGCTGGTTGTGGATCCGGTTTCCGGAGGTCGCGCTGCCGATGCTGCTGCTGTTTTCCGGCCTCCTGGCGTTTGACCGGAAAAATCCAAAATGCGCCCTGCATCCGGCTATTTCGATCGCAGTCTTTGCGATCACCGGCATCACAGTCGCCACGGGAGTTGCGCTGGTTATTGGGCAACTGCGAAACCGTTCCATCCACGCCATGTCCGGTGTGCTGGGACGCGCCGACTTCGGGCTAATCGCCTTCCCGGTTGGCTTGGCGATATTCCTGTTCTGGCGATCAAACCACAAATGGAAGATGCCTGTACTTGCAGTCGCGGCGTGCATAGTCTTCATGGTGTCGCTCGTAACCTGGGACCGCCGCTCCCCTTGGCGGCACTGGGTGGAGTCCTCCGCGCCCCAAGCGGCCCCCTTTTCCGCGGTGCTGGCGAAAAATGCGCAAGTGTTCTGGGTAGAAGGTTTCGCGGAAACCTGGCTGGTGCTGCGCCATCCGTCCTACTTCTCCTACGAGCAGGGCGCCGGCGTCTTGTTTACTCGCGCCAATGCGTTTGAGTTCAGGCGGCGCTTCCGGAGCCTTCTGCCGTTAAGCCGCAACCTATTCCGATTTTTGCCAATGACGGAAGGGTTTACGCGCCCGCCGGACGTAACGCTTGCGGCTCTCGGTACGGTATGCGAAAACGCCAGCGGACTCGATGCCATCATCAGCTCGACCAGGGTACCGGGGGTGAGTGCGATAGTCTGGCGTCCTCCGGTCGTCCGGACCGTTACGCGCTGGACCGATCATGGCTGGGTCGAGGAATCGGAGCCGGAACTGTATCTTTATCCATGCTCCGCCGTCCGCTCAGTTGTTCCGTTCACCTCGCGCGGAAATCGCTGAACGAATACCTACGGCCGGGACGCCGGCAGCCGGTGCCGGAGCAGCTGGGATAGGATGGTCACCATGACGCGGCGAACGCTGCTCAAGTCGGTTCTGGCGCCTGCCGGGCCACAGTTTTCGGCTCCGGAGCCGTATGGGGCGATTCCTGCTGCCCGCCAACTGGTTTTTCAGAAGATGGAGGTGTACGCGTTCTTGCACTTTGGCGTGAATACGTTCACCGGCAGGGATTTGGGCGGGGGCGATGAATCCCCGGACGTGTTTCAGCCTGGCGCGTTCGATGCCGGCGCCATCCTGAACGTGCTCAAAGCGGGCGGAATGCAGGGTGTGATCTTAACCTGCAAGCATCACGATGGGTTTTGCCTGTGGCCCACCAGGAGTACGGAGCATTCGGTTAAGAACGGTTCCTGGCGCGGCGGCCGGGGCGATGTGGTTAAGGACATTGCGGCGGCGGCCGCGCGCCACGGCCTTCGCTTCGGCGTCTATCTCTCTCCATGGGACCGCAACAATGCCTACTGGGGGCGGCCCGAGTACATACCGGTTTACCGCCAACAATTGCGCGAGTTGCTTACCGGTTATGGGCCGGTCTTCGAGGTTTGGCACGATGGCTTCAAGCGCCCGGATGGGTACTACGGCGGCGCGCGTGATAAGCGCTACATTGACGACCGGACCTACTACGATTGGGAACCTACCTGGGAGATGGTCCGCCGCCTCCAGCCCGATGCCAACATCATGAGCGCCATCGGTCCGGACATTCGCTGGGTAGGGAACGAAAGCGGTGTGGCCGGCGATCCCTGTTGGGCCACATACGATCCGGTGCGCAAACAAGGCGATGCGGGAGGATGGATTATTACCCCATACCAGGAAGCGACCCACGGCCATCGCCATGGCGCGCGGTGGATGCCGGCCGAGTGCCCTGTTTCGATCCGCCCCGGATGGTTCTGGCACGAGCGGGAAAACAACCGGGTGAAGACGACCGAACAGTTGGTGGATCTTTACTTCCAATCGGTGGGGCGCGGCGCTCACTTTTTGTTGAATGTCCCGCCGGACCGGCGCGGCTTGCTGTACGAAAGCGATGCCGCTGCACTCGCCGGGTTTGGCTCACGGGTGAGCAGAATGTTCCAGACCAATCTGGCGGCGCGGGCACGCATCCGGGCTTCGGCCGAGCGCGGTCCGGTTTATCGCGCGGCGAATCTGATTGACGGCGAGGCGGGTACCTGCTGGGGCACACCGGATCGAATGCGAAGCGCCGAAGTGATCCTGGAGTTTCCCGGCGAAGTCCGCGCCGGCATTGTGAGGCTGCGCGAGCACACGCCGTTCGGACAGCGGATCGACCGGTTCGCCATCGACACCTGGCAGGCGGGCGACTGGCAGACAGCGGCCGAGGCGGCCAGTATCGGCGCCTGCCGGCTGATCCGGCTTCAGCGCCCGCTCCGAACGACGCGCATGCGGCTGCGGATCGTGGAGGCAGCGGCTTCTCCGGCGCTCGAGGAGTGGAGTGTGTTTGAGGGAGAGATATCATGACCCGCGGATGGCTGCCACTCTTGCTTGCCGGACTGGCGGCGGGCCTGACGGCCGCACCGCGCGTGGCGCGTGAAAATATCGAATGGCTGGATGTGTGGATTCCGCACACCAACGGCCGCGACCTTCCGCGAGTGTTGCTGATCGGCGATTCCATCACGCGGGGCTACTACAAGCCGGTCGAAGAGAAACTGGCGGGCAAGGCTTATGTGGCGCGGCTGGCGACGTCAAAGTCCCTGGGCGACCCGGTGCTGCTCGAACAGGTAGCGGTGGTGCTGCGGGAGCAGGCTTTTGACGTGATTCATTTCAACAACGGATTGCACGGATCGGGCTATTCCGAGCCGGAATATGCGGCCGCTTTTCCGGAACTGCTTTCCGTGCTGCGGCGCTGGGCGCCCAAGGCGCGGCTGATCTGGGCGGCGACTACCGGCGTCCGCATGGCGAACGATGTGAACACGGTAAGCCCGCAGACCGAAAGGGTGTTGGAACGAAATCGCCTGGCCGCCGCGATCGTGAAACGGGAGAAGATTCCGGTTGACGATCTGTTTGCGCTGACTAGCGGCCATCCCGAGTACCACGCAGCCGACGGAATTCACTTTACCGCCGAGGGGTACGCGGTACTGGCCGGGCAAGTCAGCCGGACGATCCTGGAGCAATTGGCCGCCAGCCGGTAATCTCAGCTCGCGGCCGGGGCCGGCTCGGTCACCTGCAGTTCCCGCTTGTACTTGCACTCGGCATTGGGGCACTGGGCGACGGGCCCGGCCTTGAGCCACTTTTCCAGCAGATAGTTGCTGCCGCACTGCGGGCAGGCTTCGGCGATCGGTTTGGACCAGGCCACGAACTCGCAATCCGGATAGCGGTTGCAACCGTAGAAGGTTTTACCACGCTTGGAGCGGCGCTCGATAATATCGCCTTCTCCGCACTGCGGGCATTTGACGCCGATGGTCTTCTGCTTCACGTATTTGCAGGCCGGGTAGTTGCTGCACGCGATGAACTCCCCGAAGCGCCCCTGCTTCATCACCAGATGGTTGCCGCACTGGGGGCATTTCTCTTCCAGCGGGACATCGGACTGCTTCTGCTCGCCGCCGATGCGTTTGGTGGTTTTGCAATCGGGATAGCCGGAGCAGGCGTAGAACTGGCCGAAGCGGCCTTTCTTCAGAACCATGGGCCGGCCGCAGTTCTCGCAATACTCCTCGGCGCCCTGCTCGGTGAGGTCGGCGTTATCGACATCGGGCAGATCGACGTTCAACTCCCGGGTGTTGGTGCACTCGGGGTATCCGGTACAGGCGATGAAACTGCCGTGGCGGCCCCACTTGATGACCATCGGCTTGCCGCATTTGTCGCAAACCAGGTCGGTGGGCTTCTCCATGCGCTTGATGTTCTCCATCTGCTGCTCGGCGCGCTGGAGATCGGCTTCAAATTTCTGATAAAACTCGTCCATCGACTGGCGCCAGTCGATTTTTCCATCCTCGATCTCGTCGAGTTCCTCTTCCATTCTGGCGGTGTAGCGGACGTCGAAGATGTCGTCGAAGTTCTTGACGAGCAGGTCCGTAACGACCATGCCGAGTTCGGTAGGGTTGAACTTACCGCCCTCCTTCTTCACATACTCCCGCTCCTGGATCGTGGACAGGATCGAGGCGTAGGTGGAGGGCCTGCCGACTCCGGAAGCCTCCAGTTCCTTCACCAGCGTCGCTTCGGTAAAGCGCGGCGGAGGTTCCGTAAAGTGTTGTTCCGGTTTCACTTCCTTGAACTTTAGGGTTTCACCTTCGGCTACTGCCGGAAGCTTGTGCTTCAGTTCGTCGTCGTCCTCGTCTTTTTGGTCTTTGCCTTCCTCATACACTTTAAGGAAGCCGTCGAATTTGGGAGTCGAACCGGTGGCCCGGAACAGATATCGGGCGCCGTCCTGGCCGGCAGCGGCGACTTCGATGGTGGTCTGATCGAACACAGCCGGTGTCATCTGGGAGGCGACAAAGCGCATCCAGATCAAGCGGTAGAGCTTTAACTCGTCTTCCTGCAGATACTTGGCAACCGACTCGGGTGTCCGGGCGGCGGAGGTGGGACGAATCGCCTCGTGGGCGTCCTGCGCGTCCTTCTTGCTCCGGTAGATGTTGGGCGATTCGGGTAGATACTGCTGGCCATAGCGTTCGGCGATCACGCCGCGGACTTCCTGGAGGGCTTCCGCCGAGACGCGCGTGGAATCCGTACGCATGTAGGTGATGAGGCCCACCCCGCCTTCGTCGCCCAGTTCCAGGCCTTCATAGAGCCGCTGGGCGAGGACCATGGTGCGTTTCACGCTGAAGCGGAGTTTGCGCGCCGCCTCCTGCTGCAAAGTGGAGGTAATGAACGAGGGAACCGGGTTGCGGCGTTTCTCGCGAGTAGCTACCGACTGGACCCGATAAGCGGCGCCGGCGAGGTTCGAGACAATCGAGTCCGACGCGGCCTGATTCGGAATCTCGATATTGTCTCCGTTCGCCTTTACCAGGCGTGCGGTGAGTACGGGCGCCTTGCGGGCGTTGAGAACGGCATCGAGGTGAGCCACGAGACCGTGCGGTTCTGGTGGAATCGGTTCGGTCC
>CAZXBZ010000282.1:0-5325 GCA_964639135.1 uncultured Solibacteraceae bacterium
CTCCGGCTTGCGCCGGCGCCTCTTCAAGCTCCGGAGCCACCTCGGCAAGTTCCGCCGGCAGCAGCCTGGTGCGCGGAACCTGGCGATCCACCTTGGAGGGCACGAGGCAGACAAAGGTCCCGAGGAAGAGCATCCACGCGCCCACCCAGATCCAGCTTACCAGCGGAAATACGTAAGCCTGAATCACGGCCTTCTCCCCGTCCTGGGAAAGCCCAGCGAAGTTGAGGTAAAGGTCCTCGAGAGGCGAGCGGCGAATCGAAACCTCCGAGGTATTCTGCTGGCTGGCGTGGTAGAAGCGGCGCTCGGGCTCCAGCGTCACCCGCCATTTGCCGTTCACGTAGACATCCACCTTGGCGTGGTTCCACAGATAATTCGCGTTCTCGCCGCTCGTGAGTTCGCGCACGCGCAGTTCGTAACCCGCCAGATGAAAACTGCCGCGGGCGGGCACTTCCACCGTCGCGTCTTTATTGAAAGCCGCCCCCGTGAAGCCCACGAACATGACGACGATGGCCATGTGGACGATGTAGCCGCCGTAGCGCCGGGTATTACGGCGGGTCAGTTCCACCATCGCCGGGATCGGCGATTGTCCGGTGCGCTTGCCGAGCGCGAGGGAGCCCTTCACGAACTCGGTGACGATCACGATCGCGACAAACAGACACAGGCCAAGGGAGACGGCGGCATAGCCGTGCCGCATGCCGAACGCCACCAGGGAAACCGTCAAAGCCGCCCCGGCCACGCCCGGCCAGAGGAAGTTGCGTTTCAGGCTGTCCATCGACGTGCGGCGCCACGCAAAGAGCGGCCCCATGCCGGTGAGCAGCAGCAGAAAGAGCCCGATCGGCACCATCACCCGGTGAAAGAAGGGCGCGTCCACGCTGATCTTTTCGCCCGTCAGCGCTTCCGAGATCACCGGGAACAGCGTGCCCCAGAGCACCGCGAAGCAGCTTGCGAGAAGCAGGAGGTTATTGAACAGAAAACTCGATTCGCGGCTCAGTACACTGTCAAGCCGCGATTCGGTGCGCAGAAAATCCATGCGGTCGAGGATCAGATACGTCGTCAGGGCGATCGCCAGGATCAGGAACCCGATAAACCAATTGCCAATCGGAGACTGCGCGAAGGAATGTACCGAGCTGATGATGCCCGAGCGCGTGAGAAACGTGCCGAAGATGCAGAGCAGGAACGTGGCCGCGATCAGCACCATGTTCCACACCTTCATCATGCCCTTCTTCTCCTGCATCATCACCGAATGCAGAAACGCCGTACCGGTGATCCAGGGCAGAAGCGAGGCGTTTTCCACGGGGTCCCATCCCCAGTAGCCGCCCCAGCCGAGCACTTCGTAAGCCCATCCCGCGCCGAGCAGGATGCCCGCGCTCTGGAAAAGCCACGTCACGAGCGTCCACCGGCGGGTCGTGTGAATCCACGCGTCGCCCGGTTCGCGCTTGATCAGCGACGCCATCGCGAAGGCGAACGGCACGGTAAAGCCGACGTAACCCAGGTAGAGGAAAGGCGGGTGCATGGCCATCGCCGGATGCTGAAGAATCGGGTTGAGTCCGTTTCCATCGGGCACGGAGGTGATCAGTTTGCCCACCATCAGCACCTCGAAGGGGCTGGCGACGAAGGTGATCAGCAGCGTGAAGAAGGTCATGGTGCCCATCAGCATCGCGATCACGTAGGGAAGAATGCGGCGGTGTTTGCGGCGGTTCTGGAAAACCACCACGGCGCTATAGCCCCCCAGGATCCAGGCCCAAAACAGAAGCGAGCCTTCCTGCCCGCCCCACCACGCGGCAAACTTGTACAGCGCCGGCAAATCACGGTTCGAGTGCGCCGCGACGTAGGCCAGCCGGAAGTCGCTCGTCATGAGCGTATACACCAAAATGCCGGAAGCGAGCGTCAGCGCGACCCACACGGCGTACACCGCGCGTTCGCCGCTCGCCACGAGGAATGGCCGTTTCTTCCATTCGCCGATCCACGACGCGATGGTGGCATAAGCGGCCAGCAGAAAAGCCAGCAGAATCGAGAGAGAACCCAGATTTTCCATAGTGTGCTTCGCGCCCGCGGCGTCCAGTGCGGAAACGCTAGGACGGATCCTTGTGATTCAGCGCGGCCGCGGCGCCATCGCCATGCGGTGTCTTCGGCCCGTACTTGGACGCGCACTTCGCCTGAATGCGCTTGGCGTGGAAGGTCCCATCCGGCTGCAAGCGCCCGTCGGCAAGCGCCTGGGCGTTATCGCGGAAGGTATCGGGAAGCGGCTCACTGCCTTCGTAAACCACGTTCAGGCGGTGGTGCTCCTGCTTCAGCGTGAAGCGAACCAGCGCGCCGTCGCGGACAATGGAACCCGGCACCACATCGCCGGCTACCCGCAAGCGTTTCTCGAGTTCCGGCTTGCTCAGCGCCTGCACCTCGTCAATGGTCTTGTAATAGGCCTTCGATTCATCGATACCGCCCATCGCCAGCCAAAGAATTACGCCCAAAACCCCCACGGTGATGGCGCCGAACTTCAGAGTATTGTTCATCGCAACCTCATGTTCAGTATATCGGCTCGTTCCGCCGCACTTCGGTGACCTCGGTCACCGCCCGCAATCAAGGAGTGTTTTGTACAGTTCCTGTATAACCATAATAACTGCGGTCAGACAAAAAAACGGTACAAGACACTACTGACTCCGCTCTTCCCGCAAAAGTCGCAGAATTTTCTCCGAGATCTCCTTGGCGGGAGCGCCTTGCAAATTCGTCATCACGGCGACCACGGTGCGTTCGCCCGGCACGATGTCCAGAAATGTGCTCGTGCCCGGCTGCCCGCCGCCGTGCGAATAGCGCGGCTGTCCGTCGAGCGTTCCAAGGGTCCATCCAAGGCCGTAGGACGTGTACCCGCCGTCACTCCGGCGCTGGGGGCTCCACATGATTTTTCGTGTCTCCGGCCGGAGCAGGCGGTCTTCCATCACGGCGCGCCCGAAGCGAACGATGTCGGCGGCCGTCGAGATCATCCCCCCGCCGGGCACCTTATTCGATGTATCGGAGAGCGCGCAGTTCCGCAAATCGCCCGTTTTGCTCCTCGCATAGCCGCTGACGCGGTTTGGAATGATCGCGAACGAATCGTCGTCGCGCGTGCTGGTCATCCCCGCGGGCGTGAAGACGTTCCCGGCCAGAAGCTGGCGGAACGGCATCGCGGCGATGACTTCGGCCGCCGCTCCCGCCAGGTTGAAACCGTAGCTCGAATAGATGTACTTGCTCCCGGGCTGGGCCGCGAGAGGGTCCGCCGCGAACATCACAAGACCGTCGCGGACGTTCTCGTAGTGTGCCGTGCTTTCCATCTCATCGCCCTGGTAGGTGCGTACCCCGCCGAGATGCCCCAGCAACTGCCGGAGGGTGACGGGCCACGGCTTCTCGGTAAACTCCGGCACGTACTTGCGCACGTCGTCGTCGAGGCTCGCCTTCCCCGCCTCCACCAGGCTGAGAAGGGCCACGGCGGTAATGGGCTTCGAGATGGAGGCCAGGCGGTAGCGCGACCGCTCCGTGGCCGGCACAAAATTCTCTACGTCCGCGAAGCCGTAACCCCGGGTCCAGATGGGGCCGTCTCCGGCTGCGATGGCCACGCTGAGTCCGGGGATCCCGCCGCGGGAGATTTCCGTCGAAATGAGCCGGTCAAGACTGGCCTCGAGTTCCGGCGAAAAACTCTGGGCGGCCGCGAAACCGATGACCAGAATCAACAGGGCGGCCAGACGCCGAAAGTGAGAAATAGCGGGGCGATTCATGGAAGTTGAAGCAACCATTGTACGACTTGGCCTTTCCATCGTGATTGGCATAGGATGTCCTTTGAATCCTGATCGCATCAATCCTGATCACACGGAGTAATCTAAAATGTCACAAATTCAAGGACCCGCGGTATTTCTCGCCCAGTTCATGGGCGACGAAGCCCCGTTCAATTCCCTGCCCGCCATCACCGCTTACATGAAGGATCTCGGCTACCTGGGCGTTCAGTTGCCCAGCGGAGACCCCCGCGTGATGGATTTGAAAACCGCCGCGGAATCAAAGGATTACTGCGACGAACTCAAGGAAAGAACCAACGGCCTCGCCATCACGGAACTGGCTTCGCATCTCCAGGGTCAATTGGTGGCCTCGCACCCGGCCTTCGACGATCTGTTCGATATCTTCGCCGCTCCCGAAGTGCGCGGCAATCCCAAGGCGCGCAGCGAATGGGCGACGCAACAGATGATGTACGCCATCCGGGCCTCCGCGAACCTGGGCCTCACGGTGACCCCCTCTTTCTCGGGGGCCTTCTTGTGGCCATACGTCTACCCATGGCCGCAACGCCCGGCGGGATTGGTCGAGGAAGGCTTTAAGGAACTGGCCCGCCGCTGGAGGCCCATCCTCGACTACGCGGATCAATTCGGCGTGGATATCGCCTACGAGTTGCATCCGGGCGAAGACCTGCACGACGGTGCCTCGTTCGAGATGTTTCTTGCCGCCACGGGCAATCACCCGCGCGTGGCCATCAACTACGATCCTTCACACTTCGTCCTGCAACAGATGGATTACATTGGCTTTATCGATTACTACGCGGAGCGGATCAAAGCCTTCCACGTCAAGGACGCCGAATATCGCCCCGACGCCCGTGCCGGTGTCTACGGCGGATACCAAAGCTGGGTGAAGCGGCCCGGCCGTTTCCGCAGCCTTGGCGATGGCGAAGTGGATTTCGGCCAGGTGTTCAGCCGCATGACGGCCATCGGATACAAGGGCTGGGCGGTGCTCGAATGGGAATGCTGCTTCAAGGATTCCGCGCAGGGCGCGGCCGAGGGGGCGCCGTTCATCGAAAGCATGCTGATCGACGTGCCGAAGAAGGCGTTCGACGATTTCGCGGGCGGCGCCACGGACGCGGGGCGCAACCGCCGGATTCTCGGAATTTCGTGAGATCCCGCGCCTGAAGAATCGCGCCTGAAGAATTTCGGGAAGAACAACCGGGGGGCGGCCGTCCGCGAGCCGCCTCCCATCCGTCCGGGGTTGCACGATGCCCACCACCCACCCCGCCCCCGCCGCACAACCGGCGGCTCGCCCGCGCCAGGCTCCCCCGGCGCTCGCCGGACGCACGCGCCACTTCTGGAAGCATCTTCCCGGATTGCGCCGTTATCGCCTTACACTGGCTGGATTTCTCTTTGCGCTGGTTCTGGTGGTGGTGGGCGCCTTCGCGTTCTTGAGCGGCGCCAACCTGCTCCTGCTGATTTTCGCCGCCATGGTATCCACGTGGCTGATCTCCGGCTTCGTAAGCCGCCTTTGCCTGGCCGGGTTAGTGGTGGAATACCAGATTCCCGACGAAATCAGCGCGCGCCAGCCGAT
>CAZXBZ010000283.1:0-5291 GCA_964639135.1 uncultured Solibacteraceae bacterium
CGCCATGCTCGATCTCACCGCACACCCTCATCGCCGCTACAACCCGCTAACCGGCGAGTGGGTTCTGGTTTCTCCGCATCGCGCCTTGCGGCCTTGGCAGGGGCAGATGGAAAAGGCCATCCGCCCCGCCCCGGCCGCCTACGACCCGGAATGTTACCTTTGCCCCGGCAACGCACGCGCGGGCGGCCATCGCAACCCCGTCTATACCGATACCTTCGTTTTCGACAACGATTTCGCGGCGCTGCTGCCCGGATCTCCTCCTGAATCCCTGGAAGGCTCCCCGCTTCTGCGAGCGAAGAGCGAGAGCGGCTTCTGCCGCGTGGTTTGCTTCTCGCCGCGCCACGACCTCACACTCGCGCGGCTCGGCCCGGCCGCGCTCGAGCGGATCATTGAAACCTGGATCGAACAGACGCTCGACCTCGGCGCGCGCCCCAGTATTCAATCCGTCCAGATCTTCGAGAACCGGGGAGAGATGATGGGCGCCAGCAACCCTCACCCCCACGGGCAAATCTGGGCAAGCTCCCTTCTTCCGAACGAGGCATCGAAGGAACTCGCGTGCCAGGCTGGCTGGTTCGCCACCCACCGCCGCACTCTGCTTGGGGATTACCTCGCGCTGGAACTCGAGCGCGGCGAACGCATCGTGGGCAAGAACGAGCATTTCGTGGCCCTCGTGCCGTTCTGGGCGGTGTGGCCGTTCGAGGTGATGCTCGTGGCCCGCCGCCCCATCGCAACGCTGCCTGAAATGTCCCCTGGCGAACGGACGTCTCTCGCCGCGATCCTCCTCGAAACGGTCACCCGCTACGACAACCTCTTTGAAACCTCTTTCCCTTATTCCATGGGATTCCACCAGGCGCCCTCGGATGGCGTCCGGCACCCGGAATGGCATCTGCACGCCCACTTCTACCCGCCGCTTCTGCGCTCGGCCACCATCCGGAAATTCATGGTGGGTTATGAACTGCTGGGCATGCCCCAGCGGGATATCACTCCCGAAGCCGCCGCGGCCAGGCTTCGAGACGTTTCAGCCATTCACTATCTCGGCCGTGAATAGCACCGCCGGCATGCATTCCCCGCCGGGTTCGCGGCGGCGGCGCGCGCGGTGTTAAACTGGCGCATTCACCTGAATTTCATGACAAAAATATTCCTGCTTTCCCTTGCGCTCTGCCTCCCCGCTTTCAGCGCGGCTCCCGCCAAGCGCTACACTCTCCCCGCGCCGGATCCGGCGGTGAACGTGGCGAACCCGCCCAAGGTGATCCCCCGCCCGGATGGCGCTTCATTCCATGTGCCGGCGGGCTTCCAGGTCGAGGAATACTCCGGAGGCTACAAAAAGCCGCGCTATCTGCTCGAATTGCCGGGGGGCACGGTGCTTGTCAGCGACGCCGTCGCGGGCGGAGGCATCTACGCGGCCGCGAAGAGCGGCGCCGGGAAAGCGGTGATTGAAGGCCTGGAACGCCCCTTCGGCATGGCCTATCGCGACGGCTGGCTTTATGTCGCCGAAGTCGATTCCATCAAACGCTACCCGTTCGACCTCAAGCGGCTCGCCGCGGGCCGCGGGGAGGAAATCCTTTCTCTCAAGGGGTATACCGCCGGCCATTGGACGCGCGCGCTTGCCTTCGACGGCAAGGGCAAGCTTTACGTTTCGGTGGGCTCCGCCAGCAACGTTGACGCGGGCGGGCCGGAAGACCGCGCGGTTGTCCTTGTCGCGAACGCGGATGGTTCGGATCGCCGCATTGTCGCGAAAGGCCTGCGGAATCCGGTCAGCATTCACTTTCATCCGCAAAGCGGTAAGCTTTGGGCCACCGTGCAGGAGCGCGACGGCCTGGGCGAGGATCTGGTGCCCGATTACTTCACCGAAGTGAAGCCCGGCGCGTTCTACGGCTGGCCTTACGCCTACATCGGCCCGAACGAAGACCCCCGGCGCGGGGGTGAGAATCCCGAAGCGGTCAGCCAATCCGTGGAACCCGACGTGCTTCTGCCGCCGCACGCCGCGGTCATGGATTTTGTTTTTTACACCGGCCGCCAATGGCCCGAGAGATACCGGAACGGCGCGTTTCTTGCTTACCGCGGATCGTCGAACCGGGCAAAACGGACCGGCTACGGCATCGGCTTCGTTCCGTTCAAGAATGGCCGCCCCGCCGGCGAACCCGAACTCTTCCTGAGCGGCTTCATGCTGGGCGAAGACCTCAAGGAGGTTTGGGGCCGCCCCGTGGGCTTGCTACAGTTGAGCGACGGCAGTCTGCTGTTCACCGAGGACGGCAACAACAAGATCTGGCGCGTGAGCTATCGGCGCTAGGCCGCGGCGGGATGCGCTTCTCCGCCGCGAGCGCCGGGGGAGGAGCGCGGGTTCAGGCAATGGAGCATTTCTCAGCCGACGCCGGGGCCGCCGGGGTCCGGCTCGATATTTTCGTTCTCGCCCGGTATCCGGGCCATTCACGCGCCCGGATCCAGCAATGGATCGAAGCGGAATGCGTTCGGGTGAACGGCAAACCGGCGAAATCTTCCCAGAAGCTTCACGAAGGGGATACCGTCCTCGTGGAGCCCGCCGCGCCGCCGCCTCTCGCCGCCATTCCGGAAGCGATTCCTCTCACGTTACTTTATGAGGACGACGACGTAGTGGCGGTGGATAAGCCGGCGGGAATGGTGGTTCACGCCGGGGCGGGCGTTACGAGCGGCACTTTGGTCAATGCCCTTCTCCATCGCTTCCAGACGCTATCGAGCGGCACGGGCAGCGAACGCCCCGGCATCGTCCATCGCCTGGACCGGTTCACCAGCGGAGTGATCCTGGCGGCCCGGAACGACCGCGCTCACCAATCCCTCGCGCTGCAATTTCTCGAACGCCGCGTGGAAAAGGTATACCTGGCCCTTGTACACGGCGAATTCTCGCGGGAGCAAGGCTCCATCCGCAAGCCGATCGCCCGGGATCCCTCCAACCGGGCGTGCATGACCGCGCGCTTGCGCGAAGGGCGCGCCGCCATCACGGATTGGAAGGTAACGCGGCGTTTCCGCGGCTTTACCCTGCTCGAAGTTCGCATCGGCACGGGACGCACCCATCAGATCCGCGCGCATCTTTCGAGCATGCACCACCCGGTGGTGGGAGACCGCCTTTACGGCGCGCCCGCGGAACCGCCGGGGCTGCCCGCGCCCGAACGCTATTTTCTGCACGCGCATCGCATCCGGTTTGCCCGGCCCGCGACCGATGAACCGATCGTCGTGGAGTCACCGCTAACGCCCGACTTCATCGCCTGGATGGAAAGGCTCACACCGCTCTGACCGCTCCCCCCAGCGCGCGCGACGCCGCCTTGAGATTTCCGCGCCGATTCCAAGACCGGCGCATCCACGAATAGAGAGGAAACAGCCCGAATGAGTACAGAACAACCTGAAGCCGCGCCGGACGCGGCCGCCGCCGAACCCGTCGTGCTTGGCGTGCTGAACGACCTTTTCTTCGGCGTGAAAGTCGCCGAAGCGGCGAAGAAAGCCGGCGGGCGCATGCGGATGGTGAAATCCGAAGAGGAACTGTTATCCCTCGCCGCGAACGCCCCCGCACTGGTTGTCTTCGACCTTCAGCAGGCGAGCCTCAACCCCGCGGGCCTTCTGCGGGCGCTGAAGGCGGACCCCGCTCTCGCCGGCATCCCGACCCTCGGCTATTTTTCTCACGTCCAGGAGGAACTCCGCCGCGAGGCTCTCGCGGCCGGCTGCGACCAGGTAATGCCGCGCTCCGTCTTCACCCAGCGCGTCGAGGAATTGGTGGGCGGCTGCGTGCGGCGAGCGCTCGAGCACCCGCCGCTCGTTTGATCCCCGGCTACAGTATCCGGCAGGGGCTGGGAAACGCCGCATCATAGCGGACGGGAATTATGAACTGCTGGGAACGCCGTCCGTTAAACTCGATGAACGCCGGGTAATCGCCCTGGAAGAGCGGCGGCGTAAACGGCGAGGAACTTGCCTGCGGATTCGGCCACTCCATGTTGATCTGGTAGAGACCCACGAAGCCCGGCGTCAGCCCTGAATACTGGACGAAGCCGTCCGCGCGCCGCAATTCCAGGAAGCGTGGCGCGATGGGGATGAAGCCCTTCGTTCCGTCGTCGTAAATCACGATCTTCGCTTCGCTCGGCGTTGGACGCGTCTCTCCGCCAGGGACGGGAAATCCATCATCGGGCAAACCGCCGGTTACGCCCCCCAGGCCCGTCACGTATACCTCCGTGATGTCGCAAGCCGTGAGGGGATTCTGGAACGAAACTTTCTGTCCGCGCCGCTGCCCGATCGCATAAATCATCGCACCCAGCCGTCTGGAGAAATCCTCCATGAAGATGCCCACGTCGTCGTGCTTTACCAGCAGCTCGATTGTGTTGCTCTCCACGTCATCCACCACGACGCGCGCCGTCACAAACCGGCCCACCGGCAGCTTGGACGGCACCTGATAGTTGATCTGAAATTGAGAACAGAAAAGGATGGGCGCCTTGTAGATCCGCATCGAAAGCGGATCCGTGAAAATCACTTCCGTATTGCACAGTTTCGTGCTAATGGGGTACGGAAGGCCCGCGTTCTGGGGTGTGGGAATTCCCGGTATCTTCGTGGTGATATTCAGGCCGAACAGGGTCGCGAGACTGCCCGGCACCACGCCACCGGGCAGGAAGGACGCCGCGTTCGTGCTGGAGCGCAGGACGGGGCTCCGCAATTCGATTTCCGGCTGACGCAAGCTGCCTTGCCAGTCGTAAACCGCCAGAAAAAGATCCGACCCTCCCGCACTCGATAGCGGGAAGGCGCCGGTGCCCGGATCCATGTCCACGCCGGAACCGTAAAACGTTCCCGCAAGCACCAGGCTGCCCATGGTGTCGAGTTCATTGGCGACAACCATGGTCTGGTTCGCCGGGCCATTCACCGGCGCGCCGACACTCATGCCCCACGCAAACGAGCCGTCCTCATTCCGGTATCTCGCGACGAAACCGTCGGATGCTCCGCCCGATCCCCGCGCCATGACGCTGAACACGGACGAGCCGGGGTCAAGATCCATACTGCTCTGAAAGCTCCCGGCAATTGTGACAATCCCGTTCCGGTCCACACTCACTCCGGCGCTTCGCTCTTCGCCCAGACTGCCCAGCGAGAAGGACCAGCGATGGAGATCGCCGCGGGTATAGCTCACAAGAAACACATCCTTGCTTCCCTGCCGCGAGCTCAGGGTGCGGCCGGCCCCCACGGAGTCCACACGGAGGCCGCCCCGGAAACTGCCGGTGAGGTATATATTGTCGGCGTCGTCCACCGCAAGAGACCGCGCCGTGAGCTGGACCCCGGATGCGCTT
>CAZXBZ010000284.1:0-5282 GCA_964639135.1 uncultured Solibacteraceae bacterium
CCGCCGCACGGGGGGGCGGGTGGCGGTTTTTTGCGGCTCGGGCCCGCCGCAACCGTTTACCTTAACGGGGAATCTCGTACTTGTCGAGAATCCCCTCCCACCTGCCTTGCGCCACCAGCAGGAGCTCGCACACTTCCCTCACGCCCGATTCGCCGCCCGCGCCCTGGGTGACGTAATGCGCCGCGCGCTTTACCTCTTCCCGCGCGTTCGCAACCGCGATGCCTAAACCTACCCGCCGCATCAGGATGGCATCCGTGAGGTCGTCCCCCACGTAGCAAACCTGTGTTGCCGAGAGCCCGTCCTTCGTCAGAATCTCCTCGAGAATCGGCACTTTTTCCACATGCCCCTGATAGACATGAGCCATCTCCACCTGAGCCGCCCGCTCCGCCGTGGCCGGGGACACGCGGCCGCTGATCACGCCCGTGCGAATACCGTTCCAGACAAGCCAGCGCAAACCGATGCCATCCTGGGAAGAGAAAGCCTTGGTCTCCACCATCCGGCCATCCGGACCGGGGACGTTGTAGAGCTTGCCGTCGGTAAGGACGCCGTCCACATCCATCAGCAGTAATTTCACTTCGGCGGCGCGCGCCAGGACATCGGCTGGGAATTGCATAAAATCTCACTCTGGGAGGTAAACTCGGCCGTGCATGGAAATACGGACTGGAGCGGCCCATCGCGGGCCTCTCGGGTATGAGGATAGCAGACGCGCCGAATGCACTTCCCGATTGCGGCGTCGTCACGCCTGAAGCCATGGAAAAGCCACCGCCACACCCATTAATTCCGAAGGTCTCGGCGTTCATGGCCGCGCACCGCATGCTTCAAGGCGTCCGCCGCCTGGGCGTAGCCGTTTCAGGCGGAGCGGATTCGATGGCGCTGCTGTACGTGCTCCACGCCCTCCACGCCGCGCGGGGTATTGAACTCCACGTGCTGCACGTCAACCACGGCCTTCGTGACGCCGATTCAGACGCCGACGAACTCTTCGTGCGCGAAACAGCCGGCCGTCTGGGGCTGAACCTGCGCGTGCAACGAATTCCCGCGGGAGCCGCGCCGCCATCGGGATTGGAACTCTGGGCCCGCCGCCGGCGTCTCGGCTTCTTCGCCGGACAGATGGCGGATCTCTCCCTGGAACGTATCGCCACCGGCCATACGGAGAGGGATCAGGCGGAAACCGTCCTTTTCCGCTTCCTGCGCGGCGCGGGGCCAGACGGGTTGCGCGGAATCCTGCCCTGCTCCCGCAACGGATTCATCCGCCCGTTGCTGTGCGCCAGCCGCGCGGAAGTGGTGGATTTTCTCACGCAAACCGGTATCGGCTGGCGGGAAGACGCTTCGAATGCCGACCCCGCATTCGCAAGAAACCGCTTACGAAATAAATGGCTTCCTGAATTGCGCGAGGCCTGGAACCCCAACCTGGACCGCGTTCTCGCGCAAACCGCCGGCATTCTGGCCTGGGAATCCGATTATCTGGAGCAAGCCGCCGAACGGGAGGCGGACCGGATCTTCTCCCAAAGTCCGTACGGCTGGGAAGCCCCGGTAGCCTCGCTGCGCCCGGTACACCTCGCGTTACTGCGGCGGATACTCCGTATGCTGGCCTCTCGCGTGGCGGATACCGCGCCCGGATTTCATCATCTGGAGCGGATCGCCACGCTTGCCACCGGATCGAAAGCCTCCGGGAGCTTCACTTTCCAGGAGCTGCTTGCCGAGCGAAGCGGCGGAGTTTTCCGCATGGCCCGTCTGGAGCGCGGCGCGCCCCCCTCTTCCGTCCGGGATTCCGTTGAAATCGGCGGCCCCGGACGCTATTCCCTGCCAGCCGTTCCCGGTGTGATCGAGGTTGTCGCGCCACCCTTCGAAGCGGATAGAATGAATAGGGTCAATGAGTTAAATTCCGGTTATACTGAGGGCTGGAGCTTTCTCGATCCACCGGGCCTGGGGAGCGCCATGCTCTTGCGGCGCTGGCATCCTGGGGACGTTTTCATCGAGCGAAATTCCGGGTCGCGCCGGAAGCTTAAGGAATTGTTTCAGCGCTTCCAGATACCACGGTGGCGCAGAGCGGCGGCGGCCGTCCTTGAGATGGATGGTGAAATTGTTTGGTGTTCCTGCCTGGGCGCTTCCGCCCGGTATGCAATTCCCGATACGGTTGGGATCGGAGAATTCGCTTCGTCAACGCAAGCTCCGGAACGCCGGGGAATGGCGGTTCGTTACGTGGAGTCGTTGGAGACCTGAGACGCTAAGAAAATGGATCGTTGGAATCCACTTTGAGCCGAGAGGCGTCATAGAAGTGTGCGGCTCGCCCCGCGCCGTGGCCGTATCCATATCGGAGATTGAATGTCTAGCCTGAAAACCGCAATTATCTGGATGGTCATCATCTGCATGGTGATCTTCCTGATCGCTTCGCTCCGCCAGCAATCGCAGAGCCCGGAGCGCAGCCTCTCCCTGACCGAGTTCGTGCAAGAAGTGCAATCGAAAAAGGTGAAGAGCGTAGTCATCTCCGGCACGGACGTGAAGGGCGAGTACAAGGACGAGAAGGCGACTCTCAAGACCGTCATCCCTGAAAATTATCCCGACCTCTACAAGACGCTCGAGGAAAATGGCGTTCTGGTGACGATCGACAACCGCGACAACAACTTCATCGTCGCGCTGATCGTCAACATGCTGCCCATTCTGCTGATCGTTCTGGTTTTCCTCTTCGTGATGCGCCAGATGCAGAGCGGCGGCAACAAGGCGCTGAGCTTCGGCAAGAGCAAGGCGCGGCTGCACTCCGCCCAGCAGAAAAAGGTGACCTTCAAGGATGTCGCCGGGGTCGAGGAAGCCAAGGAAGAGCTCGAGGAGATCATCGACTTCCTGCGCGAACCGCAGAAATTCCAGAAACTCGGCGGCCGTATCCCCAAGGGCGTGCTGCTCGTCGGCCCTCCGGGCACCGGCAAGACGCTGCTCGCGCGCGCGATCGCCGGCGAGGCGAATGTGCCGTTCTTCTCGATCTCGGGCTCGGATTTCGTCGAGATGTTCGTGGGCGTCGGCGCGAGCCGCGTGCGCGACCTGTTCGAGCAGGGCAAGAAGAATGCGCCCTGCATCATCTTCATCGATGAAATCGACGCCGTCGGCCGCCATCGCGGCGCCGGCCTGGGCGGCGGGCACGACGAGCGCGAGCAGACCCTCAACCAGTTGCTCGTCGAAATGGATGGCTTCGAATCGAACGAGGGCGTCATCCTGGTGGCTGCCACCAACCGCCCCGACGTGCTGGATCCCGCCCTTCTGCGGCCGGGCCGTTTCGACCGCCGCGTGGTGGTGGGCGTGCCCGACGTGAAAGGGCGCGAGAAGATCCTCAAGGTACACGTGCGCAAGACGCCCATCTCCGACAACGTCGATCTGAGCGTCATCGCCAGGGGCACTCCGGGCTTCTCCGGCGCGGATCTCGCGAACCTGGTGAATGAAGCGGCGCTCATCGCCGCACGCCAGAATCGCAAGCTCGTCACCATGGTGGATTTCGAGCACGCCAAGGATAAAGTCCTCATGGGCGTGGAGCGGAAGTCCATGATCATGACGCCCGAGGAAAAGCGCAGCACCGCTTATCATGAAGCCGGCCACGCCGTGATCGCGCTGGTGGTGCCCAACGCCGACCCTCTGCACAAGGTCACCATCATTCCGCGCGGAATGGCGCTCGGCCTCACCATGCAGTTGCCGATCGACGACAAGCACACACAGAGCAAGGCCTACCTCGAAGACCGCCTGGCCATCCTGATGGGCGGACGCGTGGCCGAAGAGGTCTTTCTCAACCAGATCACCACCGGAGCCGGCAACGATATCGAACGAGCCACCGATATGGCTCGCCGCATGGTTTGCGAGTTCGGCATGAGCGACCTCGGCCCGATGAGCTTCGGCAAAAAGGAAGAGCAGATCTTCCTGGGCCGCGAAATCGCCCAGCACCGGGACTACAGCGAGGAGACCGCGCTAAAAATCGACGAGGAAGTCCGCTCGCTGGTCCAAAAATCGTACAACCGCGCGCGCCGGATCATCGAAGAGAACAAGGAAGGCATGGTCCGGGTGGCTGAAGTGCTGCTCGAACGGGAGAGTCTCGACGGGGACGAGGTGCGGCGTCTGATGGCCGGTGAGACATTGCCGGCGTTCGACACCAACCACGACGGCAATAACGAGCCTGGTACCCAGCATGTCATCCGTCCCGAGGGAGATCCGAAGCAGAAGCCAGGCCTGATGGAGGGGGGCTCTCCTCAGCCCGCGTGATCCCGCTCTTTCCAGTCTATTTATTCGACGTGGACGGCACCCTGCTCGAATCCGCGCCCGATATCGTGGCCGCGAGCGGGCAGGTGCTTGCCGCGCACGGCGCGCCGCCGCTGAGCTTCGATTATCTGGCGTCGTTCATCGGGAAGCACCTGTTCGACCTCTTCGATGAGGTCTTCCCCTGTGCGCCGGATGAATTCCGGGAGCAATTGCTGAAAGAATATCGCGAAACCTATTGGGCCCGCGAGCACGCCTCCACCAAGCCCTACCCCGGCGTCCGCGAGGGGATCGCCGCCCTGCCCGGCCGCAAGGCCACCGCCACCACCAAGAGCACCTCCACCACGAGAACCGTGCTCGCTAAATTTGGCTTAATCGAGTATTTTGAACACGTTCAGGGCACGGATGGTTTCCCGGCCAAGCCAAGCCCCGATGTCATTCTGCGCTCGCTCGAAGCGCTGAACGCGCGGCCCGGGGATTGCCTGTTCGTGGGCGATTCCGTTTCCGATATGGCCGCCGGGCGCGCCGCGGGAGTCCGCGTCTGCGCGGTGGATTACGGCTACGGCGACCACGAGGAGATGAAGCGCTACGACCCGGATTACTGGGTAAGCGATCTTCGTGAACTGAGCCGCGAGGTGTCGGCGGCCGCCACGCGCTGACGACCTCGCCACGTCAGGCTGGAAGCGGCCCTAGTAGGCTCTCGCCGGATCCTGCCCCGGCGGCGGAGTCTGCGGATAGTGCTGGTCCATCAGCGAATACCCAAGATCTCCCGGATACCAGATACTGGAGCCGATATAGCGCTCGGGGCTCTTCTTATCCGTGTAATAGTAGACCGCCTGCAGGTTGCCGTCGCTCCGCAGGAACGTCCGTACGTAGCCCAAATCCCACGAAGCGCCATCGGTCCGTATGCGCAACTCCGGACCCCAGGTCTTGCCGAAATCCCTGCTGATCTTCGCCCGGATGCCGTAGGGTTTCACCCGGCAGCCGTAAGTCAGGACCAGACGTCCGTCGGGAATCCGCACTAAACTTGGCGGATTCCCACCCATCGCGGT
>CAZXBZ010000285.1:0-5261 GCA_964639135.1 uncultured Solibacteraceae bacterium
GAGCTCCAGATTGTGGTTCTGGCTGTCGCGGGTTCGAGCCCCGTCATCCACCCCAACCCCTTCTCATTGCAAGCGAATGGCTCCAGCCTGGCTGGCCCCGGACATCTCGTCCGCCCAGTGGAGAGACGCCGCCCCGCGGGAGCCTCCAGGGGAGCCCGCGGGTTACGCTGGATGCAGGGTTAAGGCCGCCCTTACGATGCGCTTTCCTGGCTCGTATTTTCTTCACAATCTGGTTGCCCGCCGGGAGCTGCTGTATCAGCTAGTCCGGCGGGATTTCGACCGGCGCTACGTCGGCTCCTTCGGCGGCTGGCTGTGGGGCGTGATCCAGCCGCTGGTGCTGCTGGTGAGCTGGGTCTATGTATTTCAGGTCTGTTTTCGGGTTCAGCCCCAGGGAGAGCTCGCCAGAAACTACCCGCTCTACCTCTTCAGCGCACAATTGCCCTGGATGCTCTTCGCGGACTCTCTGAGCCGTTCCGCCTCCTCATTCGTTGACCATCGCAATTTCATCACGAAAACCGTCTTTCCGGTGGAATCCATCCCGCTTTCGATTTTCCTCTCCTCCTGCGTCCAGCATTTCCTGGGCATGGTGGTGCTCATTGGGGCCACCTTGATTTGGGAGCGCCACGCGAACCCGTACTTGCCCCTGGTGCTGCCGGCGCTTTTTCTGCTGGCGCTTTTTTCCGTGGGACTCAGTTGGATTGTCGCGAGCCTGCACGTTTATCTGCGGGATGTCTCTCAACTGGTGGGGGTGGCGCTGACGTTCTGGTTCTGGTTCACCCCGATCTTCATCGAATAACGCATGGTGCCCGATTCGCTGCGTTTTGTCTTATCAATGAACCCGATGGCCTATTTCGTGGGCATTTACCGCCAGTGCGTTCTTGGCTCCGGCGCGCCCGCCCTCGGTGATTTTGTGATCGCGGCGGCGTTCTCCATCGCAATGTTCGTTGCGGGCGGCTTCGTCTTCAGACGCTTGCGGCGCGGATTCGCCGACGTCCTATAAGTCCTATAAAATAAGGGGCACGGGGAACGTGCTTGCAGCAACCGGGCTCTCTTCCGATAGATCGCGATTGCACGGACGAAAAGCTCTTCCAGCGGCCTTCGCGCCGTGAGTGGCTGAAGCGCTCCATGCTCCTCTGCGCGCCGGCCGCCGGCGTTGCCTGCGCCCATAAGATGCCTCGCGTGGTCTATGTGGATTCCAATGACGCCAGCCATGGACCGGAGGAGCAGGCAATCGGGACGATCCGCGCCGAATTAGCCGGTCACGATATCGGGCTTGATGTTTATTCTCTCGACGGCGGGCGAAACCCAGCGGCCGTAAAGCAGGCGGCCGAGAGCGTGGCTGGCGTTCTGCGCGCACGCAAACCGGATGTAATCCTCGTTTCAGGCGCTGACGCCATGCGCCATCTTGTAATCCCGTATCTCCGCGAAGGTCCGGCTCCCGTTCTTTTCCGGAATATCGAGTGGACGGTGGATCCGTACGAAATCCCCAATCGCCGCGTCACGGGCATCCTCGATATCCCGCCCGTCGCGGAAGCCATCAAACTTGTGAAAGCCGGAGCGCCCGCGGTGAAAGAGCTCTTCGTCCTTTCCGGGAATCGAACGATAGACCGCGCGAAAGAACGTTTCCTTGAGCCGATTTATTGGGAAGCCGGGCTCTCCACGACTTACGGGCTGGTCTCGGATTTCGATCATTGGAGTCGGGCGTTTACCTGGGCCAACCGGCATGCGGACGTGATTTTCTTTGTGAACCATGACGCAATTCGTGGCTGGAACGAGGCGGCCGCGCTCGAACACATTCGGGAGCGCATCCAGGTGCCGGTTTTCTGCTGCGACACCGCAATGATTCGCTATGCCGTGGTGGGAAGCGCGAGAGCCGCCGGCGAATCGGCACAATGGATGGCGCGTCAGGCGCTTCGCCTGGTTTCCGGGACAAAGGTGGAAGACATCCCGATGGCGCGAACCACGCAATCGGACACCCTTGGGAACTCCGAGCTTGCGGCGCGCATCAGCTTTCCGCTGCCGCCAGGCGCCAAGCTCTATCCATCCGTTGACTGACGCTGCCCGCCGGGCCCCGCGCCATCAGGCGGATTGTTCAAGCTTTGCGAGCGCGAGACGGATCTCCACGCACAGGCCGGGGTTTGCGTTCCGCGCCTCGATGACGCCGCCGTGGACGGCGATGGCGCGGCGGGCTATCGAGAGGCCAAGCCCGCTGCCCCCTCCCTGGCGGCGGTTGCGGTCGTCTTCCACGCGAAAGAACGGGTCAAACAGCCGGCTCAATCCCTCGGCGGGCACGCCGGGGCCGAAATCACGAATGCGGAGCACCGCTTGGCCGTGCTCTTCCGCGCAGTCGAGCAGGACGTTCGAATGCACGGGCGCATAGCGAAGGGCATTCCGGAGGACGTTCTCGACCGCGCGCCGCAACAATTCGGGGTCGCCTTTCACTTCGAGCGCCGAGGCGCACGTGATAACAATCTCCACGCCCCTCTCCCTCGCCTCGTAAGTGCAATCGCGCGAGATCGCGGCGGTGAGATCGCGGACCGGCACCAGATCTCTACGGATCTGGGCGGGTTCGCCTTCCGCCCAGGTTACCTCGAGCAACCCGCCGATCAATTGATTGAGCCGCTCTGTTTCCCGCCGGAACTGCGCCTTGGCCGCCTCGCGCTCCCCAGGTTCATCGAGAAGCTCGATCGCGACACTCATCCGCGCCAGGGGAGACCGCAATTCGTGCGAGATATCGAGTAGCAGCCGTTTTTCCACCGAAATGAGCGTCTGAATACGATCCGCCATGCGGTCGAACGTTCCGGCGAGTTTGCCGAATTCGTCGCCGCGCTTGCTTCGCAGCCGAAGATCAAGGTTCCCCGCCCCGTATTGCTCCACCACCCGTTGAATCTTGCGCAGCGGGTAGGATAAATACGCGGCCAGAAGAAAACAGAGGAGAATACCCACGCCGAGAATCCAGAGATTTTGTGGAATGATCCACCACGCGAAGCGTTCTTCCTGCTGCGGATAGGTGATCAGGGTGAAGTTGTTGTAGACGGAGACACGCGGGGCGTACGTGGGCCTTTCGAACAGAGGGAACGCCACCGCGCGAGTTGGTTTCGGAAATTCGTGATAGCCGCCGGTAAGGACATCGCGGCCCGTGGAATCGAGCAAGACACTCGTCGACCCCGTGCTCCTTTTATAGTGATCGAGAAATTCCTCAAGGCCCGCTTTCCCTTTCTGTTCCAGAGTCTCCACGGCCAGTTCCACGAAGAATGGCTGGAACGCGCTGCGGGGCGGCGCGCTCTGGAATTGAATTGCGGTGATCACCATCACGCCGACAAACATCAGCGCGACCATAATGCCGAACCACAGAAGAATCTTCGTGAACATCGTGTTCACAAGACTTCCTCCTCGCTCCGGCGGAACTGGTACCCCACGCCGCGCACCGTGATGATGAAGGGCCGGCGCTTTTCGATCTTGCGGCGAATGTGGCTGATATGGACGTTCACGGATTGCTCGAAGCCCGTCGCCTTGCGGCCGTGGAGCGCCTCGATAATCGCATCGCGCGAGAGGACGCTGCCCGCCGCCCGCATCAGTAATTCGGTGATTTCGAATTCAATCGAAGTCAGTTCCACGCGCTCTCCATCCACCGTCACCGAACGCGCGGCCGGGTCGAGCACCACGCCGTTCACTTCGATACGTTGCGAGGGGGAGGGAGGCCGCGGCTCCATCCGGCGAAAGATCGCCTTGATGCGGGCAACCAGTTCGTGGGGGTTGAAGGGCTTCGGCAGGTAATCGTCCGCGCCCATCTCGAGACCGGTAATGCGATCGACCTCCTGTCCGCGGGCCGTCAGCATGATTACCGGAATCTGGCTCTTCTCGCGCAGTTTGCGGAGGACGGTAAAGCCGTCAAGACCGGGCAGCATGACGTCAAGCACCAGCAAGTCAAAACGCTCGCTCAACGCTTCGGCCAGCCCCGTCTCGCCGTCGTAAGCCGCCACGGTCTTGAAGCCTTCCTTACGCAGGAAGCGCGAGACCAGACCGGCCAGTTCGGCATCGTCGTCCACCACAAGAATTTCCACGTCCAGACTGTAGCATGCTTCGATGAAGCAGCGGCCAGGCCGCTTGGGGAGATCCGCTCAAACTTTCGCGTTATCGCTCCATCGGCGCGGAGAGCGGCCTCCGGCGAACCGGTATTTAGACGGTAGAATGCAAGGGATGAGGTGTTCCCGATGCTGCCCGTAACCCGCCGCGCGGCGCTTGCCGCGGCGATCCCGGCGCGGACGCTCCTTTCCGCTTCGCAAAGCGCGGCGGCCAAGGACGATCAGGCGATCCGCCTGGGCGCGCCGGTCTTCGTCAAAACCGACGATCCCGCGGTGCTGGCGCAAGAGCACCGCCGCCTGGGCTATGGCGCCGCGTACGTGCCCGCCGCGAAAGCCGAGGACAGCGACCGCTGCAAGGCGATCGAGGCGGCCTTCAAGGAAGCCGGCGTCGTACTGGCCGAGGTGGGCGCCTGGAAGAATATGCTGGCCGAAGACCCCGTGGAACGGAAGCAGAACTTCGACTACATCGTGGAACGCATGGCGCTGGCGGAAGCCGTCGGCGCGCGCTGCTGCGTCACCATCGCGGGCAGCTACAACCCCACGGTCTGGTACGGGCCGCATCCGAAGAATTTCTCTTTTCAATTCTTTGACGAGACCGTGGAAAACTGCCGCAAGATTATCGATGCGGTGAAACCGGTTCGCAGCAAGTTCACGATTGAAATGATGGGCTGGAGCATCCCAAGCGACCCGGAAGACTATCTGCGCCTATTGCAGGCCGTGGACCGGACGGCTTTTGGCGTACACCTCGATATCTGCAATGGAATCAATAGTCCGCAGCGCTATTACAACAACGGGACATTCACGAAATCATGCTTTCGCGTGCTTGGCCGGTGGGTGGTCTCCTGTCATGTAAAAGATCTGAGCTGGCTGCCGGAAATGAACCTGCATTTCGTGGAAACTGTACCGGGAAGGGGTGATATCGACTACGCGCCCTTGCTCACCGGCCTGGCGCAACTTCCCCAGCAGCCTCCCATGATGCTGGAGCACTTGAAGACACCGGAAGAATACCAGGAAGGCGCGGCGCATATCCGCAAGGTGGCCGACGGTTTGGGGCTGCGCTTCGCTTGAAGCGCCCGGCGCATGGGTGAATCAGACCGGCCCCTGATTGGGAAGCGCGGTGCGGGAAAACTCGCTTACCCCACCAGTTGCCTGGTCATGGCGACAGTAACCCGGGCT
>CAZXBZ010000286.1:0-5252 GCA_964639135.1 uncultured Solibacteraceae bacterium
ATGGCTCGCGGGCTCTATCCGTGAACAGAAGCCGGGAAAATGCGGAGAGGGCCGGAAGCCGTCATGAGCTTCAACCTTCTTTCGCGCCCTTCCCGGAGGGTTAACGGGTTCGCCGGAGGGCGTTCGGACGCCTCCCCGGAGCGGAATGGCCGCGAACCGCGCGTTCACGGTTTTTAGAGCTTCCGTCACAAGCCAGGAGGTTTTTTTATTGCCCCGGCGCACGCTCTTCCGGGCGCGCGCCGGGACGATGCTGCGAAAATAGGGGCATGCCCGACATTCGCTACGATCTCCCCATCCGCCCGCGCCGCAACCGGCGCACGGCCGCCATGCGCGGCATGGTGCGCGAAACGGAACTCTCCCCCGCGCATCTGATCCTGCCCCTCTTCGTCACCGAAGGCGAAGACACCCGTATTCCCATCGGCGCCATGCCGGGCTGCTTCCGTTTGAGCGTAAAGCATGCGGTGGCTCTGGCGCGTGACGCCTTTGGGCTGGGGACGCCCGCCGTCGCTCTGTTTCCCGCGCTGCCGGATTCGGTGAAAGACCCCCGCGCCACGGAATCGCTGAATCCCGACGGGCTGCTGCAGCGCACCGTCCGGGCGCTCAAGAGCGCGCTGCCCGAATTAACCGTGATTACGGATGTGGCCATGGACCCCTATTCGAGCGACGGCCACGACGGTTACGTGGAAAACGGACGGATTGTGAACGATGTCTCGCTCGAGATTCTTGCCGCGATGGCGGTGGCCCAGGCCGGGGCGGGCGCGGATTATGTGGCGCCTTCGGACATGATGGACGGCCGCGTCGGCGTGATCCGCGAAGCGCTCGACGAAGCGGGTTATCCCGATACGGGTATCCTCGCCTATTCCGCCAAGTATGCGTCCAGCTTCTACGGGCCTTTCCGGGAAGCGCTCGATTCCGCTCCGCGTTCGGGCGACAAGAAGACCTACCAGATGGATCCGGCGAACCGGCGTGAAGCGCTTCGCGAGGCGCTGCTCGATGTCGCCGAGGGGGCGGATATCGTCATGGTGAAGCCCGCCATGCCCTACCTGGACGTCATCGCCGAAGTGAAGGCGCATGTGGAGGTTCCGGTGGCGGCCTACCAGGTAAGCGGAGAATACGCCATGATCAAGGCCGCTTCCCAAAACGGCTGGCTTAACGAAGAGGAAGCCGTCGCCGAATCTCTCACCGCGATCCGGCGGGCGGGCGCGGATATGATCCTCACTTACTTCGCGATGGATTACGCCAGGCGGTATCGGGGCTGACGCGTGCCCGCGGCAGGCCAAACCGGCGGGTGGGCGCGGTTTGCGCTACCAGACCCGGCAGGCATTCTGCCGCACCATCGCGTCGCCGGCCTTGCAGCCGAACGCGCCGGCGAACTCCGGCATATTTGAAACCGTGCCGTTCACGCGATACTTCCCTGGCGAGTGCGGGTCGGTTTGCGCGCGCAGCCGCGCGGCCTCCGGCGTGTACTCCCCGCACCAGACCTGGGCGAAGCCGAGAAAGAAGCGCTGCGGACCCGTAAATCCGCTGATCTTTCGCTCCGGATCCTGCTTGTCCATGGCGCGGCCGAGGGCCATCAGGGC
This sequence comes from uncultured Solibacteraceae bacterium, assembly GCA_964639135.1. GTDB lineage: Bacteria > Acidobacteriota > Terriglobia > Bryobacterales > Bryobacteraceae > JACTMJ01. Next base: position 1,581 of record CAZXBZ010000286.1, read on the forward strand.
AAGGCGCAGGCCGCCGTTATCGGCCACGTTCTCGCCCAGCGTGAGCTCGCCGTTCAGGCGGACATCGTCGATCGCGTAAAAGCCGCTGTATTCATCCACAATGCACTGGGCGCGCTCCTCGAAGGCTTTGGCGTCCTCGGCGGTCCACCAATCCTTGAGATTTCCCTGGGCGTCGAAGCGGCGGCCTTCGTCGTCGAACCCATGCGTCAGTTCATGGCCGATAACCGCGCCGATCGCTCCATAGTTAACCGCGTCGTCCGCGGCTTTGTCGAAAAACGGCGGCTGCAGGATACCCGCCGGGAAGTTGATGTTGTTATTCTGCGGATCGTAATAGGCGTTCACCGTCGGGGGCGTCATGAACCACTCGTCCTTGTCGACCGGAGCGCCGATCTTGGCGATATCGCGGTTCCACTGGTAGCGGTTCGCGTTCATCTGGTTTGTTAGCTGGTCTCGGCGGCTGACCGCGACGGAACTGTAATCCTTCCATTTTTTCGGAAAGCCGATCTTGTTGGAGATCGCATCCAGTTTCACCAATGCCTGTTTCCTGGTGGCCGGCGTCATCCAGGGGACGGTCTCGATATCGGAGCGCAGGGCCAGTTCCAGGTTCCGGTCCATCATGCTCATTCGCGAGGCGCCTTCCTTTCCGTAAGTCTCTTCCACGAAGAGTTTCCCCAGGGCGTCCCCGAGCGAGGCGTCCGTGGAACTGACGCACCGCTTCCACCGAGCGGGCAGTTCCTTTCGTCCTTGCAGCGTTTTTCCGTAAAACTCGAAGTTTTCATCGACGAACGGGTCGGAGAGCATGCTCGCCGCGGCGCGGAGAATGTGCCAGCGGAAGTAGCTTTTCCAGTCGTCAAGGCTGGCTGTCTGGAGCTGCTTGTTGAGCCCTTCGAAAAACGCGGGGACGTACACGTTGATATCGCCATTCCTTGGAGCGCCGGCCGCGGAAAGGTAGGCCGCGAAGTCGAAATCCGGCATGAGTCTGGCGGCGCCGGCTATCGGCATCCGGTGATCCAGGTTGCGTGTGTCGCGGCGGGCGACACGGTCCATGGAAGCCTCCGCCAGCGCGGTCTCGATGCGCATCACCGCCGCCGCGTGGCTGGATGCGGCCTCCCCGGGATCTCCGGCCAGTTCGAACATTTTTTGCAGGTGCTTCCCATAGGCGGTTCGAATCTTCTGAAACCGCTCGTCGTCCTTCAGGTAATAGTCGCGGTCGGGCATGCCGAGGCCGCCCTGGTCGATCACCGCGATCTGCTCGGAGGCGTTTTGAAAATCCTGGCCCGCGCCGAAGTTGAAGAGCATGCCGAATCCGCGCCGCTGCATGCCGCCCGCGAGGGAGGCAAACGCCTTTTTATCCGTGATGGCGGCGATTTGCGCCATCAGCGGATCGAGCGGTTTCGCGCCGAGCGCGTTCGTGCCCGCCTGGTCCATGCAGGCGGCGTAATAGTCGCCAACCTTCCGGGTTTCCGCCGGCGCCGAGGCGGGCGCTTCGCGGGCCTTTTCGAGGATGCTCCGCAGGATGAGGCGGTTATTTTCCGCGAGTTCGTTGAAGCGGCCCCACGTGCTCTGGTCGGCGGGGATCGGGTTTTGCTTGATCCACGTTCCGCAGGCGTATTGGAAAAAGTTGTCGCATGGCTTCGCCGCGTGATCGATCGCGCCGAGGTCGAAGCCGCGAATCACCTTCGGTTTCGCGGGGTCTTCGGAAGTGGCGAAGTTGAGTGGAAGAACTTGCGCGCGCAGACTCGAGGCCAGAATGGCCAGCGCGCAAAAGGTCCATCGAAAGCGAGGCCAGGTCATCGTGAAATTTCTCCCGGACGGACGTTGGAATGCCAGGCGGCCGCGCGCCGCCGCGATTCCGCCTTGCGCCATTAAAGCACCTTTTTCTTGTGTCGTGGAGCGCCCGCGCTGGTGGATGCCGTGGGTGATCCACCGGCGCCGCCAGGGCCGCCTATTCCCGCTCCGCCTTCGCCTTGCGCTCCTCGGCCCTGTGGCGGATCAGCGCCGCGCCCGCGTCCTTGTTCGTCTGGTGCGCGCGGCCGAACGCCAGGCTGCCCGCCGGCACGGGGTGCGTGATGACGCTGCCCGCCGCGATGTAGCCGCCGTTTTCGATGCGCAGCGGCGCCACCAGGGTCACGTTGCTGCCGATGAAGCACTCATCGCCCACCGCGGTGCGGTTCTTGCCGACGCCGTCGTAGTTGCATGTGATCGTTCCCGCGCCGATGTTCGTCTTCCGGCCGATCTCGCAATCGCCCAGATACGCCAGGTGGTTGGCTTTCGCGCCTTCGTGGAGCGCCGCCTTTTTCAGCTCCACGAAGTTTCCGACGCGGGCGTTCGCGCTCAGCCGGTTGCCGCCGCGCAAACGCGCGAAGGGGCCGATGTGTACACCGTCTTCGGCCACCGTGTCTTCAATCACGGAGTAAGGCAGCACCAAGGCGCCCGCGCCCAGGGTTGCGTTCCGCAGTACGGCTCCCGTTCCGATGTGGCTCTCCGGCCCCAATTGCGTGTTGCCGCGTAATTGCGCGAATGCCTCGATCACCGTATCCGCTCCCACCGTCACGCCCGCGTCGATTGTCACCGTTTCCGGCTTTTCGATCGTGACGCCGGCAAGCATCAGCGCCTCGGCGGTCCGGGATCGGAGAACGGCGTCGGCGGCCGCCAGCTCGATACGGTTGTTCACGCCAAGCACCTCCCGCGGGTCCGCCACCAGGTGCGGCAGCAGGGTTTCTCCGGCGGAGGCGAGGATGGAAACCACGCTCGTCAGATAGTACTCGTGAGCGGGGTTATCCGGCCTCACCCGCGCGAGCGCGGGCCAGAATTTCGCGGCGTCGAACACGTAAAGCCCGGTGTTGATTTCATCGATTTCTTTCTGGGCTTCGGACGCGGTCTTCTCTTCGATGATTTCCACGAGCGCACCCGCGGCATTACGGACCATGCGTCCGTAACCTGTTGGGTTTTCCAGCACCGTGCTGGCGATCGCCCCCGCCGCGCCGGGGCGCGAAGCTGTATCGAGCAGGGCGCTCAGTGTCTCGGCGCGCAGCAGCGGGCAATCGCCGTTGATGATCAGAAGCGTTCCCGGCTCGGTCTCGAGAAATTCCCGAGCGCAGAGGACGGCATGGCCCGTGCCCAATTGCTCCTGCTGGCGGACGAATCCGACCCCATACGGCGCAAGCACGCGCTCCACTTCACCGGCTTGGTAGCCCGTGATTACGCGGATTCGCTTGGAAGGCGCCAGACGCAGCGATTCGCGCACGATCAGCTCCGCCATCGTCATGCCGCCCGCCTGGTGCAGTACCTTGGCCCGGTTCGATTTCATCCGCGTGCCAAGCCCCGCGGCCAGAATCACAATGTTCAACGGTGAGGAATTTGATCGAAGCACACCACTCTCCTTGCGCGTTCTTGCGCGTAAAGCCGCTCTCTATACCGGCCGCGAATCGTATCCCGGCGATTTGCCGCTCTTATCTCCGGCTGTTGATTTTCGAGAGCAGGCGCAGCATCTCGAGATAGAGCCATACGAGCGTCACCATCAGCGCGAAGCCCGCGTACCACTCCATGAAGCGCGGAGCGCCTTGCCGCACGCCGGTTTCGATGAGGTCGAAATCGAGCACCAGGTTCAGCGCGGCGACAACCACGATCACCCCGCTCACGCCGATGCTCAGCAGGCTGTTGCCATACAGA
>CAZXBZ010000287.1:0-5244 GCA_964639135.1 uncultured Solibacteraceae bacterium
CCTCAATGTCCACGCGCAGATCTTCGCGTTTGCGCGAGCGCACGCAATCGATGAAGTTGGCGAAGTGCGTTACTTCCGGCTCATCCAGCTTCGGAATGGCCAGTTCCTCGTAGCTTGTGCGCGGAAAACCGGCTTTCGTTGTCCGCTCATCCACGCCGTCGGCTCCGATATCGGGCTCGTTGCGGAACGTGAACTTACCGCGCATCACTCTCCACCGCTCGCGGCTGCCCGCCCAGCCGTCGTCGCCGTAAAACAGATTTGTCCCCCGGGAATACGGGCTGAACAGATTGATAGCCTCGAAATCCGTTACGCGGCCGTCGGCGTATTCAAACATCCCGCCCTGGAAGTTAGGCACCTGTTGATCCGAATCTCTCGCAAAGAGCCCTCCGCCGCAGTGTACCTTCACCGGATGCTCGTTGATATTCATCGCCCACCGATTGAGATCGAAGTGGTGTACCCCGGTGTTGCCAACGTCGGTAGTGGAGGTGTCCCAGAAGAAATGCCAGCCATAGTGGAACTGGTTCACTTGAAAAGGCTTCATCGCGGTGGGCCCCAGGTAAAGATCCCAATTCACCCCATCGGGCACCGAGGCTTCCTTCATCTTGCCGATCGAAGCGCGAGGTTTGACAAGTTCAATCCGTCCCCGATAGAGATTGCCAATCGTGCCCCCGCGCAGAAAGAGAATCGCGGCGCGAATATCGGGATCGCTGCGGCTGTTGAGCCCCACCTGCACGATGCGGTTGTACTTCCGAGCGGCCTCGATCATGCGGCGGCCTTCCACGATCGTGAACGAGACCGGCTTTTCCACGTAGACGTCCTTGCCCGCCTGGCAGCCCCAGATCGTCATCAGCGCATGCCAATAATCCGGCGTGGCGATCGAGATCGCGTCGATATCCTTCCGCTCAAGCAGTTTGCGAATGTCTTCCACGGTATCCGGTTTATGGCCCGTGAGTTTTTCCACCATGGCCGCCTTTTGCGGGAAGAGGCGCGTATCCACATCGCAAAGCGCCGCGATACGCACGTTCGGAACTCTCGCGAATTCCTGAATATGATCTGTCCCGCGGCCGTGCAGGCCCACGATGGCAAGGTTCACGCGGTCATTCGCGCCGCGTTGTGCGAACGCCGTTTGCGAGGCGGTGAGCGCGGTAGCGGCCGCCGCCGAATTGCCTAGAAACTGTCTTCGACTCTGTTCGTGCATGATGTTCCCTTCTGACACGGAGCCCTAGCCCCGCAGCGTCCAGCCTATAGCAATCCGCATCCAGCGAACAACCGCCAAGGCTCATCTTTCAGCGGCTTTGCGGGGCGAGGCCGCATCCATACAAGGACGGAACCGGGACGGCGGCCGGAAAACCGCCTCCCTCCGTCACCTGCTAATTTGGAAACCTATAAGAGCGAATGCCCTACCTGCCTATTGAATCCTACGGTGTGATCGGTGATCTGCACTCCGTGGCCCTCGTCGGCCAAAACGGCTCGATTGATTGGTGCTGCCTGCCCGATTTCGACTCTCCGAGCGTCTTCGCCCGGCTGCTCGACGACGAAATCGGCGGCTTTTACCGCATCCATTCCCCCGATGCTCCGCGCAGCAAGCAGATGTATCTGCCCGAAACCAACGTTTTGCTCACCCGTTATTTCGGACGCGGCGCCCTGGGAGAAGTTACGGACTTCATGCCCGTGCAGCTTGCCCGAAGACATACGTCGGACGTGCGTCACCAGGTGATCCGTATCGTGAAAGCAGTGCGCGGCCGTTTGCGCTTCGAACTGGAATGCGCGCCGGCCTTCGATTATGCCCGCGAAAAGCACCGGATTACGCCCATTCCCGGCGGTGTACTCTTCGAGGCGGCCTCGCAGCGCCTCGCCCTCTTCGCCTCGGCATCGATAGACCCCTTGATCTCAAGCACGCGCGCGGAAGAAGAACCCCCGTCAATTGCATTCCGGATCGAAGGGGACCGCGCCCTTGCCTCGTTCGAACTTGTCGAAGGCGACACCATCACGTTTGTCCTCAGACAGCAGGAAGATGGTGCGCGCGCCCTGACGGAACAGCCGCGAGCGCCGGAGGATGAACTGCTCAACACCGTTGAGTATTGGCGCGACTGGCTGTCGCGATGCACCTACAAAGGGCGCTGGCGGGAGATGGTGGAACGCTCCGCCCTGGTGCTCAAGCTGCTGACCTACCAACCCACCGGGGCTATCGTGGCCGCCCCCACCTGCAGCCTGCCGGAGGAGATTGGCGGAGAGCGGAACTGGGATTATCGCTACACCTGGATCCGTGACGCGGCCTTTACGGTCTACGCCTTCCTCAGCCTGGGCTTCACCCAGGAGGCCGAGGCGTTCATGCAGTGGCTGCAGAAAAGGATGGGCGAGCAGGAGCACCCAAACGGCCCTCTCCAGGTGCTTTACCGCATCGATGGCCGTCATCAGATCCCCGAGGAGCACCTTGAGCACTTAAAGGGCTACATGAACTCCAAACCCGTAAGGGTAGGCAATCTAGCGGCTACTCAGTTTCAGTTGGATATCTACGGAGCGCTTATCGATTCCATCTACCTCTTCGACAAACACCACACTCGCATCTCTTACGACCTTTGGCTTCAGGTCTTGCGGATGATCGATTTCGTCATTGAAAACTGGGATCTGCCCGACGACGGCATCTGGGAAGTACGGGGCGGTAAACAGCAATTCGTCTATTCGAAATTGCAGTGCTGGGTCGCTCTCGACCGCGCGCTTCGGATGGCTGAGCATTACGGCCTGCCAATCGATCACGCGCGGGTTCGCTACGCACACGACGAGATTTATCGCACGGTGATGGAGAAAGGGTACGACCCCGCGATTGGGGCCTTCGTGCAGTATTTCGGCTCCGACGCCATGGATGCCGCAACTCTGATGATGCCCCTGGTCCACTTCTGCTCCCCGAACGACCCGCGTATGCTTGGAACGATTAACCGCGTCATGGACGAACTGAGTTTCGGCAGCCTGGTGCATCGCTACGCCATCGGCAAGGGCGCGGGTGACGGATTGAGCGGCCGTGAAGGCACCTTCAGCATTTGCAGTTTCTGGCTGGTGGAGGCCCTCACGCGCGCGGGACGCCTCGACGAGGCGCGGCTCAACTTCGAGAAAATGCTCACCTACGCCAACCATCTCGGTCTCTACGCGGAAGAGATCGGGCCGAGCGGTGAGGCCCTGGGAAACTTCCCGCAGGCCTTCACGCACCTTGGGCTGATCAGCGCCGCGTTCCGGCTGGATCGCGCACTGGCCTGACAATGCCTGGCCGGGCAATCGGGAGATCTTCCGCGCTCGCGCCCCCGCCCTGCTCCCGCGAGGATTGACACTCGCGCGCGCCGCTTGCTACATTCGGCTTGGCCATGGCTGAGCCCTCCACCCTCAAACGAACTCCCCTGTACTCCCGCCACGTGGCGCTCGGCGCCAGGATCATCGACTTCGGCGGCTGGGAGATGCCCGTCCAATATTCCAGCATCCTCGAGGAGCACAAGGCGGTCCGCGAACGCGCCGGACTCTTCGACGTCAGTCACATGGGCGAGATAGAGATTGAAGGCCGCGAGGCGCTCCATCTCGTGAACTACGTCACCACGAACGATGCTTCAAAGCTCAAGGACGGCCAGGCGCAATACTCCGCCCTGCTCTACCCCCACGGCGGATTCGTCGACGATATCCTCGTGCACCGCGTCCGCGAGGATCACTATTTTCTCTGCGTAAACGCCTCCAATCAGCAGAAAGATTTCGACCACATCTTCGGACACTCGCTTGCCGAGCATGGCCGCCCTCGCTATGAGGCGAACGTTACCCTCGTCAGCGGCAAGTACGCGCAACTCGCCATCCAGGGCCCCAAGTCGCTCGAAATTGTTCAATCCATCACGGATGTTCCGCTGAACGATATCCGTTACTACCACTTCGCCGATGGTGAAGCCGCTGGAATCACGGCGCGCATCGCGCGCACCGGCTACACCGGCGAAGACGGCTTCGAACTTTACGTAAGCCCCGCCGATGCTCCGGCGCTCTGGGATCTGCTGATCGAAAAGGGCAAAGCCGAAGGCATGCCGCCCTGCGGCCTCGGAGCGCGGAATACCCTGCGCCTTGAAGCCGCTTTTCCGCTCTATGGAAATGAAATCGACGCCTCGGTCTTCGCGCCGGAGGCGGGGCTGAACTGGATCGTCAAACCAGCAAAAGGCGATTTTGTTGGCCGCGCCCAGGTCGTGGAGAAGCTGGAGGAAGGCATTCGTCGCAAACTGGCGGGGTTTGAGATGGTTGGCCGGGGCATCGCGCGCGGCGGCTATCCCGTGCTCGTCGGCGGTGAGGCCGCCGGGTGGGTCACAAGCGGCGGGCCGTCGCCGACGCTCGGCAAGAACATCGGGCTGTGTTATCTTCCATTGGAGGCCAGCGAAGAAGGCCGTTCCATCGCGATTGAAATACGCGGACAGGCGGTCGAAGCTCGCATCGTCAAAACTCCGTTCTACAAGAGGGAGAAACCATGAGCGTTTACCCAGAGAATTTCCGTTACACCAAGGAGCACGAATGGGTGCTGGTGGAGGGCGGCAAAGGCACGATCGGCATCACCGATCACGCCCAGAAGGAGCTTGGGGATATCGTCTATGTCGATCTGCCCCAGACCGGCGCGACGATGACTCAGGGCGAGACCTTCGGATCCGTGGAGAGCGTCAAGGCCGTCTCGGACCTCTACGCGCCAGTCTCCGGAGAAGTCACGGCCATCAACGAAACCCTCGCGAAATCGCCCGATAAGTTAAATACGGACCCCCACGGCGACGGATGGCTCGTCAAAGTAAAGCTCTCCCACCCGGACGAGGTTCAGCACCTGTTGAGCGCCGAAGACTACCAAAGTTACCTAGAGGGCTGATCCGCCTTGCGATACCTGCCGAAATCCGACTCCGAACGAACTGAAATGTTAAAGGCCTGCGGGCTGTCTTCCCTCGACGATCTCATCGCTCATCTTCCCGCCGAGGTCCTGCAACAACAAGCTCTCGAATTGCCGCCGGGGAAAAGCGAATACGAGATTATGGAGTATTTCCGCGCCAGAGGCGAGCGCATGGCCAACGGCTATGCCTCCTTCCTCGGCGGCGGAGTCTACCGGCACTTCCGGCCCGTATTGGCCGATACCATTGTCAGCCGCGGCGAATTTCTCACTTCCTACACGCCGTACCAGGCCGAGATCTCGCAGGGCACCCTCGTCACCATCTTCGAGTTCCAGACCATGATCTGCCAGCTCACCGGCATGGA
>CAZXBZ010000288.1:0-5167 GCA_964639135.1 uncultured Solibacteraceae bacterium
CCCGCGTTCTCCCAGCACGCCAGCCAGCTTCGATGCCTGGTTGCCGCCCAGAGAAAAGCCGACGAGAAACAGCGGGATCGCGCCGGCGGATTCACCACGCAGGTGTTCGAGGAACGCTTCAATATCCACGGTGAGGCCGGAGTGGTAGAGCGTGCGGCAGTAAGCCTCGGTGCCGCCGCAGTTCCGCATGTTCATGCGGTGCGCCGCGAACCCGCTGACTAGGGCGTGTTGCGCGAGGCTGCGCATGTAGCTGCCCTCGCTGCTGCCTTCAAGACCGTGAACTAGCACCACGTGGCCTCGCGGCGGAGCGGTTTCAGGGTACTGGCTCACAACGCGGACCCTGACGTCGGGCTCCGTCTCAAACAGGCGGTCGTTGACGGGGAAGCGTTCCACGTCGAGGTGCGCCTGGACGCCCACCGTGGCGATCGTGGCGAGGTGTCCATTCCGGAACAATGGGTCGAAAGGGATCAATTTCCAGTGTAGAACGCGCGGCCGATGGGTGTGATTGTAAAGGGACGCCGGACTGGCGGGCCATGGAAATCACGCGGATCTGGGGCTGGGGTGATCCGAAGCGGGTTTAGTACTGACGGCGGGGGCGGCCCGCGCCTCTTATCCACGAGACACGGGCCGGGGGGACGTGGTTCCGGTGCGCGAGGTTAGAAGTTATAGGTAAGAGAGAGCCAGACGCGGCGGGGCTCCTGGAGGTTGTTATAGTCGCTGGCGTAATCCATGGACGCGTTGTTGAGATAGGTCCGGTACGTGAGGAAATTTGTGTTGAAGAGGTTGTAAACCATGGCGTTCAGGATGACGTGGCTGGTGAGTTCGTAGGCCGCGCCCAGGTGAGCGAGGCCGTAGCCCTTGAAGGGGCCGAGTTGCCGTTCCGCGGCTAGCGCGCTCGCGCTCGTGCCGCGGGTACGGCTGGAACGCGCCTCGGCGCGAATCCAGGTATTGAGCTTCGATGTGGTGCGGTGGCGGAGCGTGGCGTTGTACATGTGCTTGGGGGTATTGACCAGAGGCCGGCCGATGGCCGCGCCGCTGCGCTGCTCGCTCTCGGTAAAGGTGTAGTTGTGGCGCAGATTGAAGCGGCGGAGAAAAGACGCCTGCATGGAGGCTTCCACGCCGCGGGTAACGGCCTTATCGACATTGATTTGCTGGCCGAAGAGATCGACATTCGGCCAGAAGCCGAAATCCACGCAACCGGCGCGATCCGGAGAGCCGGCAAAGCTGCAATTTTCGATACCCGGTCCGGTGGCGATCTTATCCTGGAAGCTGTTATTGAAAAGCGTTATGCCCAGGCTCACGGCGTTCAGGTTGAAGGACGCTCCGGCTTCGGTGCTGGTGCTGGTTTCCGGCTTGAGCCCCGGGCTTCCAACAAGCGGTATCGTGCCTTGCCCGCCGAACCCGACGATGCCGGTGGCCAACTGATTGAGTTGAGGGGTTTTGAATCCCCGGCTGACGCCGCCCTTGAGGGTGATGACGCTGGTGGGCGAATAGACGAGATAGGCGCGCGGGCTGGTGTTACCGCCAAAAGTATTGTGATTGTCGTAGCGGAAGCCGAGTGTGAGCGAGAGCGGCTGGGCGAGACGCCATTCGTCTTCGGCGAAGACCGCGGCCTGGCGGTGGTTGTATGGTTCCGGGGCCACGGCATCCACCATATTCGCGTCCCACCACTGGCCGCCCACCGAGAGAGTGTGGGTGAGGCCAAGCGCGGTGATGAGTTTTGAATCTACGATGTTATTGGCGTTTTCCAATGTGCGGGGATCTCCGGGCTCTCGGCCGGGCGTGCCGGGAGGGATGGTCCGGCCCTTGGTTTCCGTGGTGTTGCGGGTGTAACTGGAATCAAGCTGGCCGAAGCGGAAGCGGGCTACGTGGGAAAGCAGGTATTGATGGCGGTTGAAACGCAGACGGTCTTCGTAGCCGCCCTGGACGCCGACGGTGCCAAGCTGGCGATTGTCATTGTTATAACGCTGGAACATTGAGTCGTAGTCGAAAAAAATCTCGTTATTGCTGTTGAGCAGGTAGTTGACGCGGCCGCCGGCGTTCTGGATATCCGACTGGGTGGGGCTGAGGCCGAAGGAAGTAATGGGCACGGCCTGGCCGTTCACATTCTCATACTTGAGCGAGGCGGACTCGCGCCGGAAGGCGCTGCCGCGGAGGGCGAGGCCGAGACGATTTTCAATGACGGGGCCCGCGAGATATACGCTTCCCTTGCGCGTATCGCCGTAATCCCGGTTTGTCTGGAAGGTCCCATCGGCGGTGAGGGAGCCGCTCCAGCGCTCGCCCACGCGGCGGGTAATCACGTTGACGACGCCGCCCATCGCGTCCGAGCCGTAGAGCGTGGACATGGGGCCGCGCACCACCTCGATGCGATCGATAGCGCTGACGGGTGGCATAAAGCTGGTGGCCGTTTCACCGAAGCCGTTGGGGGTGACGTTACCGGCCGCATTCTGGCGTTTACCGTCGATGAGTACGAGGGTATAATCGCTCGGCATCCCGCGCATGCTGATGGTAAGCCCGCCGGTCTTGCCGGCATTTCCGCCAACGTCAACGCCTTCGACATCGGTGAGGGCCTGAGCCAGATCGGAGACACGCTGGGTTTCAAGCTGTTCGGCGGTGACAACGGAGACGCTTGCCGGGGCTTCCCGCAAGAGTTGCTCAAACCCTCCAGCGGTCACGGTAATCGAATCCGCGGCGGCGGCCAGGTTCAGGGTGATGTTCCGCTGGAGTGTTTCGCCCGCGTTCAGGGTCAGCGCTTCCGCATGAGGTGAGAATCCGTTTTTGTATGCCGTGAGTTCATAGGAGCCGGGGGCCAGTTCGGCGAGGAATCGGCCATCGAGCGAGGTTTCCACCGACTTCAGAACAGCCCCGCAACGGATGGTCACCACCGCGCCGGCGATCGCCGCTGAACTCGAATCCATCACTAGGCCGGCAACCTTGGCGGGGGTTCCCGAAGCCGCCCCCGGGCAATCTCCGGCCTTCTGGGCAAGGGCGTCCGCGGAAATCCCCAAAGGAATCAGTAAACCCGCGAGCGTGTGCAACAGTCTCCGGAGGCAAAGTATGGCTCCGCGCCGCCGGACGGAAACTGATTCACTATTTGTGGATGAACAAGTCATGAGGTGCTCCGGCTTGGTCCAGGGCGAATTCGCAAACGGACGCTGAGGTTAATATAGGACTATTTTAGTCCTTTTTCTAACCGTAGTACGTTGCGAATGAGCCTCGTGCTCCAATTCCTTCTTGATGTGGACAGCCTCTTGCGGAACCGTGCCGCCGCCGGATTTTCATGCCAGTTCGGATAAACCGCCTTTGGCGTCCATTGCCGCCAAAAGGGCCGTAACTGGAATCTACGCGAGCCAAGGCAAAGCGCCGGGCTGTAAGTTATAAAACGCCACTGATTGGCAAGTTTCAATATACGAGAGCCCGTAAACGCTGTCAATAAATATCCTACGATTTTGGTCTCACTTTGAGAAACTCCGTCACCGGCCCGTTCCGGAGCGTTTGTAAATGCGCCTCGGCGCGGGGAGGCGTCGCTGAACAACTCGGACGCTCCGCGGCGGTTCGGGACGGGAAATGGCTGAATACGGAGATCAGGGAGAGAGTTCCCGCGCGCCTGAATTCACTGAAAGCCGGGCATAACGGCCAAGTCCGTCTCGGTCCGGCGCTCCTGCACGCAGAGGAGCGTTCGCCTGCTGGTTGAAATGGAGCATCGGCCATTCACAATGGGCAGGTTGCCGAGTTTGGCGATCTTTCGTGGTCCGTCGCTTTGGAACCCGTAGTGTTTCAGCCAGAAAGTCCAATCGGAAGGACGCTCTCCTTCCCGCAGCAGATAATAGATGCCGTCGTCCGCGACGGCCCAATTGCGGGAGTTTTCCCATTGCAGATCCGGAATAACAAGAGTTTCAGATCCTCCGTCAACCGGTGTGCTCCACAAACCCGGCACGGAGCGCCTGCTGTAGTACAGAGTTTTGCCATCGGGCGATTCTTCCGCTTCCGATCCGCCATTTTGGGTGATCTGCTCCGCCTGGCCGCCTTCGATTGGAATTTTCCAGATTTGTTGGGTTCCGGAGCGGTCGGAAGCAAAGTAAAGGAAGCGTCCGTCGGAAGACCACGAAGGGCGTGAGTTCTGTACCGGACCCGAAGTAAGGGCGCGCGGTGTCCCGCCGGTGGCTGAGGCGACAAAGATGTCGTAAATGCCGAAATCGTTCACGGCGCGGGCGTCGAAGGCGATAAACTGGCCATCGGGAGACCATCTTGGGCTGGCGGCGTAGCCGCCCGCCGAGGTCAGCTTTGCCGGGTTTTTTCCGCCGGCGTCGATTGTCCAAATTTCATTTCGATCGGAGGAAGCCGCCGAGAGCACCACGCTTGAGCCATCCGGCGAGTATTCGGGATTGCTCGCATTCTGGAAAAGAAGGCTGATCGCGGCCGGATCCACTGAAGTGTCCGCTGAATGTTGCAGCGGGATTTCCACAATATCCTCACGGCCCGCCCAGCGTACATAAGCAAGAGTGTCTCCCGCGCGGGAAATCGTGGGCAGTGCACCGGCTTCGGGCACTTGACGCACGCGCTCCACGGTATAGGTCTTGATGCTGACCCGCCAAAGTGTAGGCAATCCGGCGCGTTCCGAGGAAAAAACGATAGAATCGCCATCCGGAGCCCAGGTGATGCCGGTGATGCGGCTATGATCGCGTGTGAGCCGGCGCGGGTTGCCTCCGCTCAATGACGCCACGAACAGATCGGCGGACGATTCATCCACGCTGCGGGCAAAGGCTAGAGAACGGCCATCGGGTGAAAACGCCGGCGAACCGTCTCCCCGTATCCCCGGAGGAGGCCATGTGACCTTCACGCCGCGCCACTGAGAGACCGGAGAGACAAAGATGCTATACGGTTCGTCCGGGCTGCTCTTGTCGACGTAGGCGAGATCTTCCCCGCTGGACGACCAGGAGAGCGACGGCAGATCGGGAGCGGGTGCCGATGGCGACCGGGCGGGGAACTGCATTTCCGGGCCGACGTTCAGACCGAAACCCGCGATGCGAATTAGATTTCTCTGATCGACGGAGACGATGTGAATATAGGAACTGTCTCCAGCGCGGCGATAAAACGCAATCCGTTCGCCATCGGGCGAAAAACTCGGGGCAAAGGCGTTGCCGATGGTATTGGTCACACGGCCAAG
>CAZXBZ010000289.1:0-5167 GCA_964639135.1 uncultured Solibacteraceae bacterium
CTCACGGCCTTCACGGCGCGGGATTGGGCCGAGGTCTGGAACGCTTCGCCCCGCTACGGCTGGTGCCTGGTGGAGCCGCTCGAAGGCTATACCCCCGAGCAGGCGGAAGTAAAGCCCGGCCTGGAGATTCCCGCGAGCGAAGGCATCGCCCTCCCCACCGGCACGCTCTCCCTCGAACAACTGATCGCCATTTTCTCCGCGCTGCCGGCGGACCTCACCTTCGTTGACGCGGACGACCGGCTCGCGTTCTTTTCCGAGGGACCCGAGCGTGTCTTCGCGCGCAGCCGCGCCGTGCTGGGGCGGAAGGTGCAAAATTGCCACCCGCCCAAGAGCGTCCACATCGTCGAGCGGATTCTTGCGGATTTCCGCGCGGGCCGTCAGAACGTCGCCGAATTCTGGCTCGATTTCCGCGGCCGCTTCGTGCATGTCCGCTACTTCGCCGTGCGGAACCGCGAACAGCAATATATCGGCACCCTCGAAGTCACCCAGGACGTGACGGGTATCCGGGCGCTCGAAGGTCAGCGGCGATTGCTCGAGTACGGCCCCTCATCGGATGCCGGCGACATAGAAGCCGCCGCGGCGCAAGCGTCCGGTCCAAACGGCCACGGCGGGGAGATGTCATGAGCTTGCCAATCACGCCGCAAACAAAAGTGGGCGAACTGCTCGATGCCTTCCCCGGAATCGAGGAATCGCTCATCGAGTGGGTCCCCGCCTTCAGCAAGCTGCGGAACCCCATTCTGCGCCGGACCGTCGCCAAAGTCGCCACGCTCGAACAGGCGGCGCGCATCGGCGGCATCAGCGCGCGGGAACTGGTCCTGAAACTCCGCGAAGCAACGGGCCAAACGATTGAAGGCGCGATCCCGGACGGCGCGAATCTCCAGACGTCCCAAGAAGGGGCCGGAGCGCCGCCTGGGGGAAACGCCATGCCCCGGTGGGTGGAGACGAACCGCCTCCATACCGTGCTCGACGCCGAAATCCTGCTCGACGGCGGCGAGCATCCGCTGGGCAAAACACAGGCGATTCTCGCGCGCATGGGCCGCGACGAAATGCTGCGGATCGACAGTTCGTTCCGCCCGGCGCCGCTGATTGATTTGTATGAAAAGAATGGGCTGCGAGTCCATTCCCATGAGCCGGAACCCGGCCGCCACCAAACCTGGCTCGCCAAACCCTAGACCGCCGCGGTTTATTGAACGCCCGCGGGCGGCCCGCCCGCGGCCGCGGGCTCCACAATCGCGGACATGGAACCCTTCGATTCCGGCATGCGCCAATCCGGACCGAAGCTCTGGATCTGATCGCGCCCGAACTCCGCGGCGGGCAGTTCACAGGTAAGAACGATGGTGCGGCCCGTGGTGTCCACTTCCTCGGCGTGGTGGAACGCCTGTTGCGCGCTTACGAGGAACAGGCGCTGCAGCATATCGATTACGTAGTCGTAGGTGTGCTGATCGTCGTCGAGCAGTACGACATTGTACATCGGTGCGCGCCCCTCGATGCGCTCCTCTTCAAGACTGGGGATGGCCTGTGGTTTCGTCATTCGGCGTAATGCCGCCGCCCGCCGGAACGGACGACGCTCCGGCGGCGGGCTTGCGCACTTCCTCATCATACGATGCACGCCGCCGGGATGAATCTTTCAACGCTAGGAATTGGAGGGGGAAAGTCCCCGGCCCGCCCCGCTTCGCTATCCTGAAAAGAGCCTCGGTCCACAACCGGATACCGCACCCGCGCGGATACAAGTTCGATGGCCCCCAAGGCTGTTGCCCATGCGCCGTGCGGAATCCTTCCGCGGCCCCGCGCATCACCGTGAATGCTCGAAGGACGAATGTAACCATGACGGACTTGCCCGAACTACTGCAGCGCTTCAAGCGCGGCCCCGAACTTCTCGCCACTCTCCTCACCGGCGCCGCCGGCCGCGAGTTCGATTACTCTCCAGGGGCGGACAAATGGAACATCCGCCAGATCATGGGGCACTTGGTGGATAGCGAGATGATTGCCGCCGGCCGCATCCGCCAGATGATTGCTGAAGACAACCCAGTGATGCAGGCATGGGATCAAAATGCGTGGGCGATCCGGCTCGACTATGCCAGGCGGAAACCCTCCGAATGCCTGGTGACCTTCCGGCTGGTCCGCAAAGAGACCCACGACCTGCTCACGTCGCTGCCCGCCGAGGCTTTCAAACGCACGAGCGAGCATCCCACGCGCGGCCTGATGACGCTCTACGATGTCGTCACGCATTATACGAACCATGCCGAAGGACACGCCGACCAGATCCAGACGGTACGCGAGGCGTATCGTGAAGCCAAGGCAAAGGGCGGAGTATAGATCGGGCCTGCCTGCGATATCCTGAGGGTGCAATGCGGCTCCCTTCTCGAAATCGGCTCCAGGCGCGCTTCGCCGCGCTCTTCGCAGGATGTGTGATCGCTCTTGGTTCGGCGGGCTGCGGCCCGGCGCCGAAAGAGGCCGCGCCGCCGGACGCCGCGGCGGTTCCCGCGCCCAAGCCGAAAGCCGCCGACGTCTCCCGCTACCTTCCCAGGGACGGCCAGGTGAGCGTCCAGTTCGTGGAAGACCAGATACTCGGAATCCCCGCGCTGCCCGGCGGAAATACCGGTGAATATAAGGCCGGCGGCAAGACTTACCGCCAATTCCTCATCAAGGCCCCGAGCGCGGCGCTGGCCGCCGTCTATCTTTCGGACGTGAAGGACGCCATGGCCAGCAGCAGATTCGTCGCGAACTTCGGAGGCTATTTCGGCGAATTGAACGGCGAGCCCGCCTTCGTCTTCACGAAGAACGAATATGTAACCGGCTTTCTCGGCCTGTCTCTCCAAGAGGCGGACGCCGCGGGCCGCATCGCCGCATCGCGGATCCCATGACGGATCGCGAAGAGCATCGAGACCGGCGGGAGCGATGCCACGCGGAACTCGCCGTTGTCCGCGCGCCAGGCCCGCCGCCGGATGAAACTTCCGTGGAAGAGACGCCGCGCGAGGCGATGGATCCGGATGAGATCCTCTTTCCGGATCCCTTTGACCGGCCGTCCGATTTCGCCCCGATTCCACAGCCCGAAGCCCGGTTCAGCGATGTGCTCGAACTCGCGGGACACATCACCTTCGTCATTCTGGTCACGGTGGCGGCGCCGCTCCTGCTCCTCTGGGCGGCCTACCGGCTCTATCGCTGGCTGCCTTTTGAAACGATGGCGCTGACCATCGTTAGCGCGGGGGCCTTGTGGTCATACCGGGATCGCCTGGGGCCGCTCGCGCGCAGGCTCCTCTTCGGCCGGGAACAGCGTTAGCCTTCCGCCGCGCGGACGGCGGTGGAAGGCCGGTAAACCGCGTGCCGCTGGATATAATCAAGCACCGCGACCGGCACGGGAACGTCTGTTTTTCCGGCTTCGAGACGCCGCCGGATCTCGGAACTCGAGACATTCAAATGCACCGATTCCAGGCGATGCACGCGCGCCCCCGCCGGAACCTCGTAAACGTGCCCCGGCCGGCTCACCACGATAAACTCCGTCATTGCGAAGACTTCTTCCTTGCGGTACCAGATCCCTATATCCGCGAACGCATCGGCCCCGATCAGGAAGAAAAGCTCATCTTCCACCGCGAGCTGCCGCCGCACGGCTTCGAGAGTGTAAATCGTATAGCTCTTCCGGCTGGCCTCTTCGAGACGCGAGGCCCGGAAGCGCGGGTCGGCGGCGCAGGCCAGTTCCACCATCGCGAAGCGATCCGCCCAGGAAGTCTGTGTCCGCGTCTGTTTGTGCGGAGGGATGGCGTTCGGGATAAACCAGACCTCATCGAGCGGAAGTGCGCCGGCCGCCTCGCGAGCCACGGCCAGGTGCGCATTGTGAATCGGGTCGAACGTGCCGCCGAAGAGCCCGAGCCGCATCACTGGCTCCCCTTGCGTTCCCGCGCGTCTTCAGCCGCCTGGCGGGCCAACTCATCGCAGCGGTTGTTGTCGTCGTGGTCCGCGTGGCCCTTGGTCCACTTCCACGCGATGCGATGCCGCGCAACCTCCGCGTCGAGCGCCCGCCATAGGTCCACGTTAAGCACCGCGGCGCCGTCGGATTTGCGCCAGTTGCGCCTCTTCCAGCCGTCGATCCATTTCGTAATTCCGTTCTTGACGTATTCCGAATCCGTCGTCAGTTCGACGGCGCAGCCTTCCTTCAATGCGCGCAGCCCTTCAATGGCCGCTGTCAGTTCCATGCGGTTGTTCGTCGTGCGGCTATCTCCGCCGGCGGTCTCTCTTACATGCGTCCCATACCGGAGAATGTAAGCCCATCCGCCGGGGCCGGGATTCCCCAGACAAGAGCCGTCCGTGACAAGGGTAACCTGTTTCATGAGGGTGGGTAAGAAAGCTGGACGTCCGGTTATACGGTCACGGCCAGTTGTTCCTCGAAGAATCGATCGACTTCGTGAAGAATCTCTTCGCCGTGATGGCAATGATGCACGGAACGGCGCAATGCGGCCCCGTTGCGTACGCCGTGCGTAAAGTACGTGGCGAACTGCTTCATCTTGCCCGTGGCGTCGTGCTCGCCGCGATCGAGCAGCATCGCATAGTACCGGCGCATGATCCGGTAGCGGTCTTCCTCGGTTGGCTGCGTATACGAGCCGGTTGCGAGAAACTCTTCGATCTGCCGGAAAATCCATGGGTTCGAAGCGGCCGCGCGGCCCACCATCACGGCGTCACAGCCCGTCTCGGCCGCCATCCGGATAGCGTCCTCCGGGGTGACGATATCGCCGTTGCCAATTACCGGTATCCGTACCGACTGTTTCAGCATCGCGATACGGTTCCAATCGGAGCGCCCGCCATAGCCTTGCTCCCGCGTTCGCGGATGCAGCGCGATGGCATTCACGCCGCTCTCCTCGGCAACGCGCGCCACGTCCAGATACACCAGTTCGTTATCGTTCCAACCAGCCCGGCACTTCAACGTAAGCGGAATACGAATCGCTTCGCGAACGGCGCTCAGAATGCGTCCGATCAGCGGCAGATCGCGCAGCAATCCGCTGCCTCCATTGCACTTCACCACTTTCTTCACCGGGCAGCCGAAGTTGATGTCCACCACATCGAAGCCCAGACCCTCGCAATAACGCGCCGCTTCGGCGAGAACCACCGGATCCGCCCCAAAAAGCTGCGCGGTGATGGGATGCTCGTGCGGCTCAAAACTGAGGTATTCCCGCAC
>CAZXBZ010000290.1:0-5130 GCA_964639135.1 uncultured Solibacteraceae bacterium
GCGCCGCCAGACGGGGGAAGATTTGTTTAATCGTGCGCGATGCGGAATTCATAAATTACGGGTCCTTCCGTTGTGGCGGGAGCGGTAATCACCTGCGTCTCGCTCTTGCGCATAAAGAACAACTCACGGGAGTTGGCGCGGTTCAATTTGCTCCAGCTTTCCGGGAGCGCATTATCGTTCGGCACACTGCGTAAACCGGCCGAGCTATCGATACATTCCCCCCTGGCCCGGAATAGCGAATCGTCACACCGGGGCTTCATGCGATGCGGCGGCACCCTGGGAGCCGCGGGAGCACCGCCAGCCGGCAGCAGATCCGTGGGGTTCATCGGGCGCGGGCTTATCATCCAGTAACTGATATCGTGCCCGGCCGGCCCGGAAACGATGAACTGTGCCTGGGTCGCCGGCACCAGATAGCTTTTGCCCGCTTCCACACGGTTCTCTGATCCGGTATCGGCGGTTGGGAACAGCAATTCGTAACGCCCCGAGGTGCCCAGATTGGTGACGTAGAGATACCCGTCGAAATCCGATGTAAAGCGGAAGCGCACGCGGTCTCCCTGGCGCAGCACACGGCCGGGGTCGATGGCTTTCCAATTCTGGCCGCTCCACTGTTCAAGCACTACTTCGATGCGGCGCGGGGCGCTCGAGGGCGCCGCGGCGAGCGTGAAGGCGAGAGCGGCGGCGCCCGCCAGGAGCACCACCGCGCGGAAGTATAACCGTTCGAACCGTGGCATGGCAAAACCTCCTTCGTCGCCGGACTAGTGGTGAATGAGCGTAAGATCCGCCACGACGCGCGCGTCTTTCGCGCTCGACGGATTGACTACGTATGTAGCGACCCTCATGTCTGGCTCATAGGCGGCATTGAGCGGACGCACGCCGCCGTAGCCCGAGGCTCCGGGAGCTTCCGCCACTTTCTCGACAACCAGGTCGCGGGCATAGGCGCGGCGCAGATTTCCGACGACTTCGTCCTGGATATCCACGTTATTCACGGCGAGCAATACCTTGGGTCCGTCCTGGGGCTCCGGAGAGTTTTCCACCGGGCTCGCCTGCGCGGGGGCCTTCGGGGCGGACTTGGTCCCCAGATCGTAGATCAGATTCTCCAGGCTCGGCTCGGGCTGGCGGGAGAAAACGACAAAGAGCTTCTCTTCCCCGGCCTGCTCATCGAACGTGAAGACGTAGCCCGAGGGCACCGTCGTGATGGAATTGGCCGCGATCCGGTTGCTGCCGCCGCCAACCTCGGCGGAGGGAAAGAGCGGCCGCCAGGCGCCACTGGAACCGCGGGCGATGATATAGAGATAGCCGGCTTCGTTGGCCTCCACCGCTACCTGGATGCGGTCACCGGAGCGGAATACCGTATCGACGGAGACTTCCCGGGCGTCCGAGCCCACACGCTTGATGAGGGTATAACGCATCCCGAGCGGGCGCAGATCCGCGGGTATATACCCGGCCCGCATCAGTTGCTCATCATTCTGATTACGCAATCTCTCCGGAGGGGAAGTGGCAAGTTTCTTTTCGATGTTCTTCGCCACTTCCGCCGGAATACGGGCGGGCGCGGCTTTCGGCCGATTCGGCCGGGCGGGCTGGGACGCCGCCACCTGCTGCCGGGCGGCCGGCACAAAGAACAATTCCCTTGCCGTGAGGCGCGCCGAGGCCTGATCCTGGCCCGCCGCGAGCATTGTGCCCGCCGCGAGCATTGCCGCAACAAAAAATGATCGATTCATGGCTGAATTCCCTTTCCCGCCGCGAGCGGCCTCCCCCGTTTACGGGCCGCAACCCGTTGCCGATTCGACGGCTCCGGCCGATGGGCCGTTCCAAACGCCGTCCGGCTCCGATGCCGCGTCTCCGCGGGGAAGCGTCCCGATACCGCCACGCGAAGAGGCGCGGGTGGCGGACTCACCCCAGTGTCGTCCCTCATTCTACCTCCGCGATATTGGGCGGCAAATCGGATCGCTGGGATGGTACTTCGGGCGCGGAGGGGGCGACAGCCGGAGACCGGCAACAGTTCATTTCATCCCCAAGGATCCTCTATTCGCCTCGCGGCCAACTGCTATTCTGGATAATTCAGTCAGGCAAAGATACCCAGAGACATCCAGCGCATGAGCACGAATAGCACAGCGGCGGCGGGTTTGGAAGGCGTGGTCGCCGCCGACAGCGAAATTTGTTACATCGACGGCGGCAAGGGAATCCTCAGCTATCGCGGCTATAACATCCACGTACTGGCGGAGTGCGCGTCCTTCGAGGAAGTCGTCTACCTCCTGTGGCACGGATATTTGCCGACCGCGAAAGATCTTGCCGCTTTTCGAGAATCCCTGACCGGGCAGCGCGGATTACCGCAAGGGATCCGGGATTATCTGGCAAGCGTGCCGCTCGCGCCGCCGATGGATGTCATGCGAACCGCCGTTTCGATGCTGGCGCAATACGACCCGGAATCGGCGAGCATGGATCCCGGGGCGAACCAGCGCAAGGCGTTCCGCCTGATGGCCAAAACCGCCGCCATCGTCGCCGATTTTGAGCGCCTGCGCGGCGGCGCGAAAGTGGTGGAAGACCGTCCCGAACTGGGCTTCGCCGCGAATTTTCTCTACACGCTCACGGGCAAGCCGCCGCTGCCGGAGGCCGTGCGCGCGCTCGACGTCGCGTTGATTTTACACGCGGATCACGAATTCAACGCCTCCACCTTCGCGGCGCGTGTGTGCGCCGCCACGCTAAGCGATCTTTACGCGGCGGCCACGGCGGGGCTCGCTGCCTTGAAGGGGCCACTGCACGGCGGGGCGAACGAGCAGGTAATTCGCCTGCTGCTCAAGCTGAAGACGCCCGAAGAAGGGGAAGCGTACGTCAAGGACACCTTTGCCCGCAAGGAAAAAATGCCCGGCTTCGGGCATCGTGTCTACCGCACGGAAGATCCGCGTGCCACGCACCTGCGGGCGCTCTCCGAGAAGCTCACCCGCGCTTCCGGCCACGAAGCGCTTTACGCCATATCCACGCGCATCGAAAATACCGTGCGGGCACTGAAGCCGATTTATCCGAACGTCGATTTCTACTCGGCCAGCGCCTACTACGCCATGGGGATCCCGGTGGATATCTACACGCCGATCTTCGGGATCAGCCGCATGGCGGGCTACACCGCGCACGTGCTGGAGCAATACGCCAATAACCGGCTGATTCGTCCCCGCGCCGAATACAAGGGGAATGCCGACGGGCGCGCCTGGGTTCCGCTCGAAGCGCGCTAAGCGGACAGCCGCGGCCGGATATGATCCGCGCGCTCTCTAATCCAGCCCCATTTTCCTGTCCGCTTCGGCAGCGCCCCGCTCCGCTTCGCGCAAGCGGCGCTCGGTGTCCTCGGTTCGCGGCTTCCAGTTGCGCCAGCGCGCGGCGTCCGTCATGAAGATCTGGCGCGCCCAGACGGTATGCCCATTCGCCAGCAGCACGGCGGCATAGAGCTGGTCGAAATCCGAGACGGCTTCGAACGCTTCCCTGGGCGGGCGGCGGACATCAAGCAATTCCTTGGCCAGTGGCTGCGCCTCCTTGAGGACGGCCGCGGTAAGCGGCTTTTCTCCATTCCGCCAGTGCGATTGGGCTTGTGCGTTCAAGGCGCGAAGCTGATCGAGGGTGGCGCGATATCCCGAATCCGTCATCGGATCCGCCGGCGGCAGTACCGCGGGGGCGTTATGCGTGGTGCAGCCGCAGAGCGCAAGAAACAGGAACGACGCCGCCAAGGCGTACCGGCCGAGCGGGCGAAGCGATTCCACGAGCGCGGCGGAGTGCGTGAACGAGGGAGATCGCACCATGGCCGCAGTATCCCACAGTTCCCGCCGGCGGCCACGGAACCGGCAACCACGGAGCCGGCAACCGGACCGTGGAGCGGCATCGCGCCGTCACCCGCGGCGCAAGAATCGGACGCGAACTCCGGCCATGCCTTGCGGCCCGCCCGCGGGAGGCGGGAGAATCGGTTACATGCCCGCCCCTAGCCTTCACTCACTCCCCCGGCGCGCCGTGCTGGGAGCCGCCACCTTGCCGCTTTTCGCCCAGGAGAGCGCGACGCCCGCGAGCGAATGGCCGCGCTTCGGCCGCAACATTCGTGTCGGCATGGTGGGGCTTGAAGGCCATCCTTCCGAGGTCTACGGCGTGGTGGCGAAACACCCCGACCTGACGCTCACCGCGATCGCACGAGACCAGGTGCCCGTCGCCGGTCTCACGCGGCGCAAGGAATTCCGCGAGGCCAAAGTCTACGACGATTTCAGGAGCATGTTCGAGAAGGAAACCTTTGACGTGATGGCCGTTTGCAACACCAACGGCCACCGGGCGGCGGTGATTGTGGAAGCCGCGCGGCGGGGATGGCACATCGCGGCGGAAAAGCCGGTGGCGCTCAATGACGAAGAATTGCATGCCGTCCGTGAGGCCGTCTCCAAGGCCGGGACCGGCTTCACGTCCCTGCTCCCCATGCGATACGAACCCGGACTCTACACGATGGCCCGGCTCGCGCACGGCGGCGTCATCGGCGAAATCCGGCTGATGAACGCGCAGAAATCGTACAAGATGGGCAGCCGCGCGGAGTGGTTCAAGGACGCCGCGCTCTACGGCAGTACCATGCAGTGGATCGGGGTCCACATGATGGACCTGATGCACTGGGCGAGCCGCCAGAATTTCCACTCCGCCTATTCCTACGAGAAAAACGTCGGAGAACCCGCGAACGGCGCCATGCAGAATGTGACCGGAGCCGTTTTCCAACTCGGGAACGGCGGGGTAGCCACGCTGAATATGGATTATTTCCGGCCGCAAGACGCGGCCACTCACGGCGACGACCGGCTGCGCATCGTTGGAACCAAGGGAATCCTTGAATACCGCCTGCGGGACGGCCTGCTTGCCCTGGGGCCGGGCGACCGGGCGACCGTCAAGCCGGCCATCGAGACGCCAGCGTACCCTCTTTTTCTGGATTTCCTGCTGCATGTGTACCAAGGCCGGCAAATGCTTATCCAGCCGGATGAGATTTTCCACGTGGTGGAGGCGCTGAACGCGGCCCGAAAATCGAGCGATGGCGGTTGCGCAATCCGCGTCGGCGCGTGACCGGTGAGCGGGATCCCCGAAGCGCCTCTTTTGATTAGAAGCGAAGATAGTATTTCTTCGAATCGTGCGATA
>CAZXBZ010000291.1:0-5119 GCA_964639135.1 uncultured Solibacteraceae bacterium
GAAGTCCTCCACGTCTTTCTGCTTTACGCGGAAGCTGAAGTTTCTCAGCGTGCTGTAGACGTTGCCGGCGTCGTGAAACAGCACGCCCCCAATGTTCTGACCGATCAGCGGGAAGCGTAGTTCCACTCCGTTCACAAACACGGTTTCCCCGCCCAGCGGAAACCCCGTCACCAGGTCTCGCGCGCCCGCCTGATTTTCTGGAAATCCCCGGTGCGACGCCGCGCCTCCCGCGAAGAATCGCTCCGAAAGCGGAATGTTGAATCCGGTCTTGCGGCGAAACCGGCCCGTCATGGGTTCGAGCAATCCGAATGTCGTCGTCCGCGCCAGAACCAGTTTCGGCGTCAGCCGGTAGTAGGTCGAATTCCGTCCCAAAAATCGTCCGAAGTCGGAGCCGGAAAGCAGCGCTTTCGAGGCTAGTCCCAAATCCAAGCTGGTGTAAATCCCGCGTGTTGAATCCGTCGGGTCGTCCCGCTTGTCCTCGATGAGGGTCGCCGAAATAATCCCTACCTTCGCCGGTTGCGCCAGAACCGGAATCAGGCTCGGGTCCACTTGCAGCGTGCTATCGTCGATCCCCGTCTGCCGCCAGGCCACGCGGTAAAGAACGTTCCGCGCCAGGTTTACCTTTTGTCCGAGCTGTACGGAGCCTTCGAAGCGTCTCGATGTGTACGTCCTCACGTCGCGCGATTGGTCGCCCAGCAGCGTAAAGGCCAGGTTCAGGTTCTCGTTGCTTCGGAATTGCGGCGCCAGGTAGTTCACCAAAGCCCGCTGCTGGATGTTTGATACCCGCGTCCGGAAGCTCAGGCTGTGCGCGATTCCCATCATGTTCAATCGCGTGATTTCGAATTGCACCCGGGGGCTGAAATCCGTCCGCCCGCCCGCGGAGCGCAGGTTCTGCGTGCTCCCGCCGATCTGCCCCAGCTCCGCGCCGAAGCCGACCGTCGAGGAGTAGCGTTTCGATTCGTTGATCTGGAACAGCACGTACTTCGAATCCTCTACCCCGTTCGGATTCTGCACGGCCATGGCCACGTTCGCGAAAATGCCGAGATCGTAAAGCTTCCTCTGCGTTTCAACCATCGCGGCCTGTGAAAGCGGCTGGCCCTGGAACAGCTCGATCCGTTTGTAAACCAGTTCCGGATCCGTTACCTTCAGCCCGCTCACCAGCACTTCCCGCACAAAGGATTGTTCCCCGCGTTTCACTTGGTAGACCACGTCCACCAGGTTCTCGGAGTCCGTTTCCTCCACCTTGAAGTCGAATGACGCGTCCGGATAGCCGAGGTTGTAGTAATACGCCAGAATATTGTCCCGGTCGGCCGTCGCGTTCACGATGCTGAATGGCTGGTTTTCCAGCGTTGTCAGAATCGTGTCGATATCCGCCCGCTCGCCGGGCTCCGCGCCGTCGATCTGGAGGTTTTTCACAAAGACCTGCGGGCCTTCGTCGATGAGGAACGTCAGACCGATCTGGTCATCCTTTCCTCCGAATCCCTCCTGGATGTCGTAATCCACCGCGACGTCCCGAAAACCGTTCGTCAGATACAGGTTCTTGATCGTGTTGACGTCTTCGCGCAGGTACCCTTCACTCAGCCTTCCCCACCGGAACTGGAACGAGGACGGCAGCACATAGAGCCGCTCTAGAATATCCCTGTTCGAAAAGAACGTGTTCCCGTTGATCTGGATGTCCGCCAGTTTCTTCCGCGGCCCGGGGTCGATATGGTAATGCACCTCTTCCACGCCGTCCTTGGTGGTTTCGTTATCGAAGCGGATGTTCGCGTTGAAGTAGCCCCGCGTCTCGAAATACTCCTCCAGGTTGTGTGAACCTTCCACGAGCAGATCCCGGTCCACCGATTGTTCTTCGTAAATCGGAATGAGCGCCCGGCGTTTTCCCCCGGAGAGCTTCGCCCCTTCCACCTGAACCTCCACCTTCGAACCCGGTTGTATTTCCACTCTCGGGTTCACGCGGTTCGTCTCCGGGGAGTAGTTGATGTCCTGGAGTTGAACGTGGGCCATCAGGAAGCTCCGCTTCTGAAAGTAGCGGCGTATATTCCGGATGCCCGCCTGCGTGCGGCTTTCCGTCATGCCCTTCCATCCGAACAGGCCCCACCACCGTTCCCAGTTCGTGGTCTTGATCAGCCGGTTCACATTCAGTTCGAAGTTGCTGATGAATTCCGGCGTGTCGTACTTAGCCCGCTTGCTGGTGGTCACGTAAAACGTGATGTTCACCTGCTGGGTCTGGTCGAGATACTCATGCGCGGGCAGAATCTCCGCTCCGTAATAGCCGTTCCTTTCAAGCACCCCTTCCAGCGCTTCCACCGCGGCGTCTTCCCGCCGCTGCGTAAATGCCGTTCCGAGCGCCAGCTTCGTCGCGTTCTGCAGCTCGCCCTGCGTGGGCGGGCCGGTGATGCCGTCCACCCGCACGTCTCCAATGAACCACCGGTTTTCCGTCACGACCCGCAGCCGCGCGCCCCCGCTTGGGAGCGCCTCGGCTTCCACCTGGATCTGTTCGAATCGCCCGCTCCGGTATAGACGGTCGATCAGGCCCCGCACCGCGTCCGCGCTCAGCGGGGTTCCCGGCGCGATCCCGATTAACTCCACCATGTTGTCGGCGGGTAAGGGCTGCCGCCGCGGGACAAAAACAATCTCTTCCACGGCGCGGCCGTAATAGTCGGAAGGTGCGCCGGATGCCGTCCCGGCCAGCGGAATCAGCACGGCCGCCGCCGCGACGAAAATCCCGAGAAATAAACGAAGGGTCGGCAGTCTCTCGTGATGCCCGGCGTCGGTCACTATGAATGATGATAGTACGCGGTTGATACCATGGGTCATATGGATCTGGAGTCCGCGGAGCGCTACTCCCGCCAGTTGCGCTTCCGTGAATGGGGCGAGGAAGGCCAGCGCAAAATTTCCTCCTCCACGGTGGTCATCGTCGGCTGCGGCGCCCTTGGCTCCTTTCACGCCGCCGCCCTCGCCCGCGCTGGAGCCGGCCGGTTGCGTCTCATCGATCGGGATTACGTCGAGTTGAGCAACCTCCAGCGTCAATGGCTCTTTGACGAGCAAAGCGCCGCGCTCGTTCTGCCAAAAGCGGTCGCGGCCAAACAGCGGCTTGCCTCCATGAACCATACCGTCGAGGTGGAGGCCGTCGTCGAAGACCTTACCGCGCGGAACGCCGGGGAACATCTTTCCGGCGCCGATATCATCCTCGACGGCACGGATAATTTCGAAACCCGTTTTCTCATCAACGATTTGGCCGTTCGCGATTCCATCCCCTGGGTCTACGGGGGGGCCGTCGGCGGCTACGGCATCTCCATGCCCGTTCTCCCTGGGCAGACAGCCTGCTTCCGCTGCCTCTACCCCGCCGCGCCCCAGGGCGCCCAGCCTACCTGCGAAACCGATGGCGTCGTTAACACGATCACCGCCATGGTCGCCGCCTGGCAGGTCTCGCTTGCCTACCGTATTCTCCTTGAGAAGATGCGGGATCACCCGGCGAAGATCACCCATTTCGACGTCTGGAGCGGCGAAACCCGCCAGATCCGGATGCCTGGACCCTCTTCCGATTGCCCCGTCTGCGCCCGGCGCGAATTTTCGTTTTTGGACGGAAGCCGCCGCGCCCCCATCAGTCTTTGCGGCCGCAACGCCGTTCAGATTCACGAACGCAATCGTCCCATCGACTTGAAGGATCTCGAAGCGCGTCTCGCCGCCGTCGGTACCGTGCGCGCCAACGAATTCGCCCTGCGCCTCTCCCTGCCGAAGTACGAGATCACCGTCTTTCCCGATGGCCGCGCCATCATCAAGGGCACTCAGGATATCGGCGTCGCCCGCGGCCTCTACGCACAATACGTGGGCGCGTAGCGCCTTCGCCGCCGCCTCCGGCTAAACCGGCCGCGGACCCTTGCGGGGTTCGGCCGCCAGAAACCGGATCGCGTCCTCGGCCGGCGCGCCGTCGTGGATCATCGCCATCAGGGCCTCCGTCACCCGGTGCGGGTCGGATTGCTGCAGAATGTTTCGTCCGAACGCCAGGCCGCGTGCCCCCAATTGCAGCAGCTCCTCGGTCTGCCGCAGCAGTTCCGCCAGCGCCCTGCGCGCCCCGCCGCGCACCAGCAGCGGCTTTCCGCCGGCCGCTTCCACAATCCGTCCGAATTCTTTCGCGGGATCCGTCGGGTCCGTCTTGATGATGTCCGCCCCCAGTTCCACCGCCTGCCGCACCAGCACGGTCATCGTCCGGCTGTATCCCGTCGAGCGATACCCCGCTCCCTCGATCGAGGGTTCCAGCACCAGCGGCTCCACCATCAGCGGCATCGCCATCCGCTCGCACTCCGCGCGCAGCTTGCCAATATTGCGAATGCACTCCGAGTGCAGTTCGGTCTCGCCGGGGATCGAAACCAGATTCACCACCACCGCCGCCGCGTCCAGCCTCACCGCCTGCTCCACCGAGCTCTCAAACGCCACCGTGTACAGAGTCTTCTGCGTGCTTGCCGTGTAAAGGTTCGTCGCGTCCACCCGGAGGATGAGAGCGGGTTTCATCGGTCCTGGGATCGATTGCAGGATGTGCGCCTGTCCGGGCGCGAGTTGCAGCGCGTCGGGTTGCGCCTTCACCACCGTCCCCACCGCTTTCGTGATGTCCTCGATCCCGGTCAGAAAGCCCGCTTCGTGAAAGATGCCGTGGTCGAGAGCCACGTTCAAACACCGGCCATCCGCCGCGAACATTCGATGGATTCGAGGGTAGTTCGTCATTTTCGCTCCGCCGCTAGGCCGCGGGCCGTCCCGCCTGCCCGTATTGTCATACTTACACTACGAGTGTACGGCGAAAGCCGTGTCTTCCCTCGCCGGCCGGGTGATCGCGTGGTTGTTTTCTGGAGCCGGCGGGCCGCGCGCGGCCATGCCCGTGTCCGCGCCGTCAGAATTTCGGCAGCGTCCGCAGCATCGCGGAATAGTCCGTACCGCGGCTGGATACGCTGTGAATCGGCCGCCAGTTGCGGTCCATCGTCCCGATATAACGCGCCGCGTTCCGGTCGGCGCCGAAGAGAATCACCGAATATCCGCGGTCAGGGTATTCGAGCGCCCGGAACACCACTTCTTTCGAGCGCGTATTCCATCGATCGGCCGCCGGCTTTCCCAGTCTCCGCGCCAC